>JAFGDN010000035.1 GCA_016932095.1 Sedimentisphaerales bacterium | reverse complement strand
TACCCCTTATATCGTCAAATATGGGAAGTGCGCTTTGTTTTGAAAATCCCTCCTGCTAAAATATCAAAAAAACCCTAACTTTGAGTTATATCGGCAAATTTTTACCCACAGATTACCCAGATTTTTACCGCAGAGCACGCGGGGAACGCAAAGAATTGATAATTGATACTCGATACTGGATACTGGTTGCGGGGTGCGGGTTACGCCGAAGGGAGGAAAATCGATGCAAAAATCAAAATGTAAAATGCAAAACAAACCGCGGATTACTCACAACGAAGGCCGCGAAGAAACACGAAGGTTTAACCACAGAGGACGCGGAGGGCGCAGAAAATCTGAACGTCAAACGGTTGCGGTTGCGCGGCTCGTTACGTCAAACGTAGAGCGTAGTTCGGATTCCGTATCTCGTATATCGTAGTTCGTATCTCGGAAGTAATGCAAAGAGCACAAAAGCAACCACGGATTACACGAATTAACACGGATTTTGGGTTGAAAAAGGGGTAGGTTTGGGGTATTGTGAGGGGCGAATTAAAAAGGGTTGCCCGCAGGCAGGCGCAAGAAAAAAGCCGCAGGGCTGGTTTGCAGCGCTACGGCGGTCTACGATATAAAGCGTAGGTGCCTGCGAACGAATCTTGTTGTGGAAACGTCTCAGGCACAGGTCAGTTACAATTGAAAAAGAGAATAGCCGGGAGAAACAATGGCGGAAGCTTGGTCGGCTCAATCTAAAAGTCTGGTTGAAGTTCAGAAAAAAGGCACAAAGCTAGAATCGACGATCCGTCAACTGCTTGGCTGGGAAACGGGCAAGATTGTCTATGAACCCGCCTTTGGTTATAAGGTCCAAGTTGACAGCGTCTTCCCAACAGCTAAAAATCCACAAGCGATGGTTTCTGTTACATATACATCACCAGACACGCCAGGCCACAGTAATGAAAATAAGTTACATCTAAAGGTTGGAGAACTTGCTCTACTTAAAAGAGCTTACCCAAAAATTCGGACAGTATTGGCGATTGGTGGAGTAAAGGAGTCATGGTTGCCGTATGTATTGAAAGCATTCCAGCACTTTTATGATGAGGTTGTCTACTTATGGGAACCCGCAGGATTTGAGAGACTTCGCCAAATACAAGCAAATCCCCTCTCAATTAAACTTAAGAATACGTCATTATGGTCGAGTATGAAATCAGAACTCGATAAAATCAAATTTATTAGCATAAACTGTAAGCCTCCATGCGGACTTGTCAGGTACCAGATATTAGATATACTAAAAGCTCAGACGCCTATTGTGCACAATCCATTTCTTATCACTAATGAAGTTGCCAGATTATGTATGCAAAGATCATTTGAGAATAATGGTGCTGAGTGGCAAAGTTATTTATCTGGGCGATGGCATAATATCGAAATGTCTCGGAACTACTTCAATCCCGTTGAGGCATCCGTAGAAATATCTTTGGAGTCGCAAAAATTTCAATTCAAAGGGGGTATTGCCCGCGATGAGCCAGTCCCCTCTTTGCTTCATGAACTAGGAATGCCATCGACTAGGGTCTCAGAGGATTTTGTTCTTTATTCAGAATTACTTAATATGCCTGTATACATCCAATGTAAATCATCAGGTGGTGGACGGGATCAACATGGGAAAAACATACAAAACAGAACCAAAGAACAGATTACTAGAAGTATTATCTATAGGTGCGGCAAGGATGACGGCGAAATCAAATGGAGGAAGAAAAAATTTCATTGGATTGCAATCGTAGATGGTGATTGGGGAGTTACCAAAAAAGAGCCTTTGAAATACATACATATGTTACAATTGGCTGGTTATGATAAGATAATGAGTGCGAGCGACCTTTTAGACCCTAACTACAATGTAAAGCGCAAAGGGAATCCCCTCATAGAATATCTGAAACGATATCTAAATTGTACAGTAGAGACCTGATTGGTATACAATCACCTTCGTGAAAGGATAACTATAGACTCTCTCACGGGAATCTTGCCATATTTAGCCATCTGCTGCGGGCTGTTACCTTTGAATCTAGTGACGAGGATTTTTTCTGGCCTAAATCCGTTTTCTTCGGCAATCTGTGCAAGGAGATGATCAACAGGGATAACAACACCTCCCCATCTTGTGTTCCCAACAACAAATGCGACACAGCCACCCGGTTTTACTACCCTCTTGAGTTCTAACAATACCGATTTCATATCCTCAAAGTATCCTGCGATCATATGTGGAATCTTAGGATTATTGTTATCTGTAATTTCTAAGGACTTGAGAATCTTTTCGACATCTGGGAAGCTTGTTTTAGGCACAGAATCAAGATTGGATTCCACGTGGGAACGAAACGTTGACTTAACCAGTTCTTTGTATTCTTCAGAGCTATTGATGAACCCAAGTAAAGCAAGTTCTGCTTTTTGCTGGGCGATATAGTTATTACGATTTAGATAAGGAGGACTAGTTATCACAGCAGAAATGGATCTATCCATTAATGGAAGCTTCTTTGCGTCACCAACAAGAATCCTATGTTTAGCCAAAGGTCTTTTTAGTTCATATGCTTTGATATCTGAGATCATTTCTTCTAGTCTATTTATTAATATGGGAGCGATAGAGGTATCTGGCTCAACGACTCTGATGTTCAGCTTCTGAAGACCAATGTTGTCGTTATCAAGCATATATCTGTAGTGGGAACCATGTTTTCTTATTTGGCTTACACCTTCCATCACACTAACAAGCCCAAACAGAATGAAGTCGGCTAACTCATTCTTAAACCCTCCTTCACGAACCTTCTTTATTACGGCCTGTAATTGATTAAGGATATCTTTTGAAAAAGCTCTTGAAAAAAAATCTTTAAAAATAGAAGGAGTGTCAAATGACCCGTTTTTTATGGTTCTCAAATCAGACTTAAAATCAGATAAAAAGGATTCAACCTCACTAACTTCCCAAGCTCTCGTCTTAACATCAGACACCCAGGAAATAAAAGGAGATATATCAACGCTTATACTTGGAATACCAACTCTGCGACATGTCAAAGAGGTCGTGCCGCAGCCTCCAAAAGGATCGAGAACTGTATCAGAGGAAGTAAGTTTCAACTCCGCTAAGAGATACTCAACAAGAAAATCTGAAAAGCCCTGAGTATATGAATACCACCTGTGAATAGGCCGTTGTTTGTTGAGAACAAATGTCACATAATTCTTAAGATCTATTCTATCCCTATGGAGTTTATCATAACGTGAAAGTGTCACTGGCTCAAACAATACAGAACGATGGCTTTCTGATTCGGAATGCATAGAGCAATAAAGTGCCTTTTTAGCCTCATCATGTATTTTAGGGCATGAACGTTTGTGGAAGTCATTTAAATAATCTGTTACGATTTGTCGATGTTTGTCGTTCAAACAAAATGCTTGAGATACTATATCATCAAGCTGGATGATAAGTTTTTGGGCATCCGGTTCTTTGGAGAGTTTTTTTGCTATTTTCTTAGCAGTTTGGTTTTGACTTTGAGACAAGATAGGCAGTCTCGTCTTGTTAAGATAATGCTTAAGCAATCGGAACCACCCACTATGAAGTTGTGTCGAATTGCTCCTGAGAAGAAACTCCATTGTGGGGGTACAAAGCACAGATGTCCATAAAAGAATATCATCATCACTTAGTCGACTTGCGTCAAAAGCGTAGCCAGAAGAGAAAATAACTTTACCAACAAGGTCGGGGGCAAATATTGCTCTTGGCATAATTTCGCGCACAAGAATCTTCCTAACATTACAGAGGTTAAGATTCTGTGACCTGCTGAACCCATACCAAGCCCCATTTTGCTCCAGAGCACGTTCTCGCAATTGCCCTTTATTTTCCAAGAGATACTTCCAAGTTTTCGGATACCTAGACTGCAATTCGTATTCTGGAAGTAACTGTAACTCTCCCATATTGTTTTCAAAGTATGGATAGAGAACAAATAACTTACTATGTTCACACCTAAACTGGTCAATCTCTTCTCCGCCAACAAATGGCCGCAATAATTCAGCTTCTACTCTAGATGCATTAGTTCTATTTAGCACAAAAACTGAATTGGCCCCTGTTCTAATCCCCTGATATATAGACCCAATTATTTCGGTCGCGAATGGGTTCTGAGGATTTCTCAGTTTCCTAAGGACTTCATGAATGTGCCCAGCAGCAAAATCCCACGTCTCGGCGGACAAAAAATCTGAGGAAATTGAAGAAGTCTCCCCTATTCCCGGATCAGCATATTTTCCAACACCTCCAGGAAACCTAGTGATAGTAAATCTTTTAGCCTTGCTAAGCTTTGTGAAAGTGAGAATACAAGTATATGTAGTATAGTCTTTGAATAGTTGCGAGTCTTGAAAGTCTTCAATGTTAATAATTCTGACTTCCTTTTCTAACAACTTACGAATAGCCCTGCCATATTTCGAGGACATGAACTTACTGGAGACAATATAAGATGCAAGGCCACCTTCATTAAGGTTTCTAATCGCATGCTCTATAAATGCGACAGAGATGTCAAAATTGCCATAGGATAAACTATGATAATGATGACTTAATACATTAGTGTACTTTTTATCCAATAACTGGGATCGAATGTATGGGGGGTTGCCTAACAGCACATCAAATTTGGGCCCCTTTTCTCGCTCTAAGTCAAAAAGTGTTTGATCGACATGGCCCGAAGTAAGGAGCGAATCACCCTGTGTGATTTCCCAATCGGACTTATTTATGTATCTTAGAAGTTTCGCATACTTTAAAGATTTAGCATCAATGTCTTGGCCAATTATTTTCGAAGATCGACCGAAGTAATTCTCGGCAGCTAACAGAAATACGCCTGTTCCACATGATAAATCTCCGATCAAAAGCGGCTTTTTCCCATTGCGGTGTAATCTTGCCCATTGTTTACTCGCGTTTTTAGCAATTCTACTTGCAAGCCAGTATGGCGTAAGAATTACACCTTTGGGTTTTAGGCGTTCGACAGATTCTTCAGCAACTCTAGCATCTGAAAGAATATCTGCCAAAGGTGCAGAACTTTCGCCAACCTCTTTAATAATACGTTTGAGATCTTCCCGTGAAAACCGAGATAATTCACTAAGAGAATCCGAGAAATCATGCTTCATATCTGTTGGTAACATAGCCAATCGCGATTTCAGGTCATTTGCTGTGAACTGAGTTTCGTTGGGATCCGTCATTGTTACCGCGGTAGCCAGAGATAATGCTTGTCTTGATTTATTAGATGACTGTAATAATATTTGCATAATTGATAGATCCTTCCTTGGTTCTAGAACTATCGTGATTACACGATTATACTCTGCTTAGTTTTCCACTACAAGAAAATATTTATAGAGGTTATCTAATCATTAAAAGCACGGAAGGGCTACACCGAATTCGGTGTATGTTCGGCATTGTGCCAGCGAGGAAAATGTCGATGTTCATTACAACCGGATTAAGGCCTTTTTACCGCCAGACGGCGAGGTCCGGCTTATTACCGTCACGGATAAGCAGTTCGGCCGGATGGAATCATTCTGGGGAAAAATGCGAAAATCACCCCCTCCGCAGCCCAGACAACTCGAATTTTTCTAATTCGGGCCGTTCGCAAACCCTTGTTACACAAGGGCTTGCGAACGGCCTATTGTAACTGACCTGTGCCTGAGTGCAAGCCACAACGCAATCACATTCATCACCAGCCGTTACGGTATTGTAACTGACCTGTGCCTGAGTGCAAGCCACAACTACGTATTCTACACTACGACTCATTGTTTTATTGTAACTGACCTGTGCCTGAGTGCAAGCCACAACTTAAATGCGTCAAAGGTAAGTTTGAGGTCGATTGTAACTGACCTGTGCCTGCCAGACAACACGGCGGGTAAACTCCGGCGCTGCGCGAGAGATTAGAGCAGTAGAACAGGTGAGCAGGCGACGGAGGGCGGAAGACGGAAACTAAAATGCAGAATAGAGAATGGAGAATGGCATTTCAGATTTGAAATTTCGTATTTGAGACAAACCCGCCTGCGGCGGAGGCGGGGGGGCGGACAAGGGAAATGGTTAAATAATGCGATATAATGCAGGTATGGGCGAACACTATGTCTATATTCTGGCGAGTAAGAGGAAAGGGACGCTGTATGTGGGAATGGCGAGAGATTTGGGGAAGAGGGTTGTGAGACACAAGAGCAAACGGGCAAATCAGTTCGCTGCAAAATATGACGTTAAGAAACTCGTGTATTATGAAAAATATAAAAGTTTGGAAGAGGCGGTTAAAAGAGAAAAACAGGTCAAGAAATGGCGACGCGAGTGGAAAATACAAATGATTGAGAAACGAAATCCTGAATGGCAGGACTTATTCGGAGAAGTTGTAAAAACAAGAATAAGTGGGTCCCCTGTTGCAGAACCACAGTAAGCAGCACTCGGGGACAGGCGGGCGGATAAGGAAGGGGAATTATTCAAAACTGAAACAAAGGAATGCAGAAAGAAACTTGTTTGACAGGCGGGTATTTATCCTATAATCTTTCCGGCCAAGCTTCGCCAAAAAAATGCTCTTTTATTAAGACATGGAAGGAGAAAAAACCCGATGCCCAAACGCAACGACGTTAAAAAGGTGATGATTATCGGTTCAGGGCCGATTATCATCGGCCAGGCCTGCGAGTTCGATTATTCCGGGACACAGGCGTGCAAGGCGCTTCGCAAACTCGGTTATAAAATCGTATTAGTCAATTCCAATCCGGCGACGATTATGACCGACCCGGGAATGGCGGATGCGACATATATTGAGCCGCTGAACGTTGAAACATTGGCGAAAATCATCGAGGTCGAACGGCCCGATGCGCTTTTACCGAACTTAGGCGGACAAACGGGGTTGAATCTTTCGTCGGCCCTTGCCAAAGAAGGCGTTTTAGATAAATTCGGCGTCAAGGTAATCGGGGTCAACGTTGACGCAATCGAAAGGGGCGAGGACCGGGGCGTGTTCAAGGAAACAATGAGCAAGCTCGGTATCGATATGCCGAAAAGCGAATTAGCATACAGCGTCGAGGAGGCGGAAAAAATCGCTGAAAAACTGGGCTATCCTGTTATTATTCGGCCTGCATATACCTTAGGCGGGACGGGCGGCGGGGCGGTCTTCAACGTCGAGGAGCTTCGCGTTATCGCGGCCAGGGGATTGTCGGCCAGTTTAGTGCACCAGATACTCGTTGAGGAGGCGGTCCTCGGCTGGGAGGAGCTCGAGTTAGAGGTCGTGCGAGACAGTAAAGGGCAGAAAATCACAGTCTGTTTTATTGAAAACGTTGACGCGATGGGCGTGCATACGGGCGATTCATACTGCACGGCGCCGATGCTGACAATCGACAAAAAAATTCAGGCCAAATTAGAGAAATATTCCTACGATATTGTTGACGCGATAGAGGTCATCGGCGGGACAAATATACAGTTCGCCCATAATCCCAAAACAGGCAGGATAGTGGTTATTGAAATCAACCCGCGAACGTCACGGTCGTCGGCGCTGGCTTCGAAGGCGACGGGGTTCCCGATTGCGCTTGTATCGTCGATGTTAGCGGGAGGGCTGACCTTAGACGAGATACCCTACTGGAGAGAGGGCACGCTGGAAAAATACACGCCATCCGGCGATTACGTCGTCGTGAAGTTCTCACGATGGGCGTTCGAGAAGTTCAAAGGCATCGAAGATAAATTAGGGACCCAGATGCGTGCGGTGGGCGAGGTGATGAGCATCGGTAAAAACTACAAGGAGGCCTTCCAGAAGGCGATTCGCTCGCTGGAAATCGGAAGATACGGACTGGGCTTCGCGAAGAATTTTAACAACCTCTCGCTTGAAGAGCTTATGAGCAAGCTGACCAGCCCGACAAGCGAACGGCAGTTTATTATGTATGAGGCCCTTCGCAAGGGCGCGAAAGTCGATGCGCTTTACGAAAAGACGCATATTAAGCAATGGTTCATCGAGCAAATGAAAGAGCTTGTCGAGCTTGAGGAGCAAATCCTGAAATACAAGGGCAAATCAGTTCCCGACAAGCTTTTGATACAGGCCAAGAAGGACGGCTTCGCAGACAGGTACCTGGCAAGAATACTCGATGTGAACGAGGATGCGATACGCAAGCAAAGGGCGGGTTTAGGCGTCGTCGAGGCGTGGGACGCCGTGCCTGTAAGCGGCGTAGAGAACGCCTCGTATTACTACTCGACTTATAACGCCAAAGACAAAGTGCCGGTGAGCAAAAAACGAAAGATTATGGTCTTGGGCGGCGGGCCTAACAGAATCGGGCAGGGTATCGAGTTCGATTATTGCTGCGTCCACGCGGCCTTTACGCTGAGGGACGAGGGCTATGAGTCGATTATGGTCAACTGCAACCCCGAAACCGTATCGACGGATTACGACACCTCGGACAAGCTGTATTTTGAGCCGTTGACGGTCGAGGACGTGCTGAGCATATATGAGAAGGAAAAGCCCGATGGCGTGATTGTGCAGTTTGGAGGCCAGACGCCTTTGAATATCGCGGGCCAGCTTGCAAAGGCGGGTGTGAAGATAATTGGGACGTCGCCTGACGCGATTGACCTGGCCGAAGACAGGGACCTTTTCCGCAATATGATGGAAAAGCTCGATATACCTATGCCCGAGGCGGGAATGGCCAGCAACCTCGATGAGGCGCTGGCTTTGGCGAAGAAAATCGGATATCCGCTGATTGTTCGGCCTTCATACGTCCTCGGCGGGCGGGGGATGGAAGTTGTTCACGATGAAGAGATGCTTCGCCATTACGTCGCCGCGGCGGTCGATGTTACGCCGGAAAGGCCCATACTTATAGATAAATTCCTCGAAAACGCGACCGAGACCGAGGCAGACGCGATAGCGGACGGCACGGACGCTTTTATCCCGGCGATAATGGAGCATATCGAGCTTGCGGGCATTCACTCGGGCGATTCGGCCTGCGTAATACCGCCCGTGAGCATACCGAGAAAGCACTTAGACACTATAGCGGAATACACAAAGAAAATTGCGGTTCAGCTCAACGTCGTCGGCCTGATGAACATTCAGTACGCGATATGCAACGACAAGGTTTACGTGCTGGAGGCCAACCCGCGGGCATCGAGGACGGTCCCCATTGTGTCGAAGGTTTGCGGGCTTTCAATGGCAAGGGCGGCGACCCAGATAATGCTGGGTAAGAAACTCACAGACCTCAATCTCAAAAACAGGCAAATCCCGCACTTTGGCGTAAAGGAATCGGTGTTCCCCTTTAATATGTTCCCGGAGGTTGACCCTGTTTTGGGGCCTGAAATGCGTTCAACGGGCGAGGTGCTGGGTCTGGCAGATTCGTTCGGCCTGGCATATTACAAGGCGCAGGAGGCCACACAACTGCGGCTGCCTTCGGAAGGAAGCGTGCTGGTAACGGTGGCCGATATGGATAAGAAGGACATTGCAAAAACAGCCACGGAATTTGAGAAGCTCGGCTTCAAGATAAAGAGCACGGAAGGGACACATCGTTTCCTCGCACAAAACGGCGTCAAATCAGAGCTTGTTTTGAAAATGCACGAGGGCAGGCCCAACGTAATGGACTGCATTAAAAACGGCGAGATTCAACTGATTGTGAATACCCCCGCGGGCAAGCTGAGCACATACGACGACTCATATATCCGCAAGGCGGCGATAAAGTACAAGATACCTTATGTAACGACGACGGCGGCTGCTGCGGCTGCGGCTAAAGGCATCGAGGCGTACCGAAAAAATCCTGGAATGGTGAAGTCGCTTCAGAATTATCACGCGGCGATCAAGTAAATTGTCAAGACAGAAGGAAAAACGCTTATACGGCCGGGGCCGGGGGGATATATGCCCTCGCCTGAAACTCTTTTTTGGTTTTTATGTTTTCCTTCCGGGTAATTTCGGTTAAATTAAAGCTTTGCGAAAACCGAAGTGTATATGAAAGGACATTAGAAAGAAAATGCACATAACCCTTTTTTTCCGGCTGGAATAAGATGAGCGGCAGTTTGAAAGATTTTCTATATCCTGAGGATGGCTGGTTAGACGTCACGAGCATAACCGGACCGGCTGAGGCGCAAACGCAAGGCAGCTCCGAGGGGCCATTGGTAAATTCACAGGAATTCAATCTCCCTGAGGAAATCGGGATTCTCGCGATTCGCAACGCGGTTATATACCCCGGGACGGTTGCGCCGTTAGCGGTGGGCAGGGAGAAGAGCAAGGCGCTATTGGCGGTGGTAAAGCCAAACGAGACCGTCATAGGGGTCTTAACCCAGCGCAGGCCGGACACCGATAAGCCGGGTTTTGCCGAACTTTACAAAGTGGGAACCGCGGCAACTGTGTTGAAGGTGATGCGCGCGCCGCAGGGCGCGATTAGTATTTTCGTTCACGGGATAGCCCGTTTCGAGGTAGTTGAGCCGGTGGCGACCGAGCCGTATCTGAGGGCGAAAATCCGCCTGCTAAAAGCCGGGACGAAAATGACAAAACGGCTTGCGGCCCTGATGGTCAACGTCAGGCGGACGGCCAATCGCGTTATAGCGCTTAGCCCCAACGTGCCGGAGGAGGTTTCGGTTCTGCTCGAGGAAATCGACGACCCGTCGGCATTAGCGGATTACCTGGCGGCAAACGTCAGCTTGAACACCGAAGAAAGGCAAAAGCTGCTGGACGAGCTTGACGCGAGTAAACGTTTGGAGCGGATTTCACTGGCCCTTGCAAATCAGCTTGAGGTCCTCGAGCTTAGCAACAAGATTCAGGGGCGTGTGCGTGAATCGGTTGAAAAAAACCAGCGTGAGTATTTTCTGCAGGAACAGCTAAAGGCGATTCAGACCGAGCTTGGCAAGGAGGATTCGCGTGCCGAAGAGATTAAGCAGCTTAACGAGAACATCAAAAAGGCGAAAATGCCTCAGAAGGTCGAGGCCGAGGCGATTCGGGAGCTTGACCGGCTGAGCAAAATGATGCCTGTCTCGCCGGAATACAGCGTAATCAGGACTTATCTGGATTTTGTGTGCGAATTGCCCTGGTCGGCGGCGACTGGAGACCGAATTGATATAAACAAAGCGGAGCGTATTCTCAATCACGACCATTATGATTTGAAAAAGGTCAAAAAGCGGATACTGGAATTTTTAGCGGTTCGCAAGCTCAACCCGGCCGGCAAAAGCCCGATATTGTGCTTCATCGGGCCGCCGGGGGTTGGCAAGACCTCGCTTGGTAAATCGATTGCGCGTGCGATGGGGAGAAAGTTTATCCGAATATCGCTTGGCGGCATACGCGACGAGGCCGACATACGTGGTCATCGCAGGACGTATATCGGGGCTTTGCCGGGGCGTATTTTACAGGAATTGCGAAAGACCGGCGTGAAAAATCCCGTGTTTATGCTCGATGAGCTGGATAAAATCGGCGCCGATTTCAGGGGCGACCCGGCAAGTGCGCTGCTGGAGGTGCTGGACCCCGAGCAGAACAACAGCTTCACGGACCATTACCTTGACCAGCCGTTCGATTTATCGAACGTGATGTTCATAGGGACCGCCAATTACGTCGAGCCGATACCGCCTGCGCTTCACGACAGGATGGAAATTATAGAATTACCCGGCTATACAGAAACCGAGAAGCTGAACATCGCAAAAAAATACCTTGTTCCGAGGCAGCTTTCAGAGCACGGGCTGAGCAAAACCCTGCTGAATATAAAAGACGAGTCGATTGTATCCATTATTCGCAATTATACGCGAGAGGCGGGCGTCAGGAATCTTGAGAGAAATATAGCCGCCGTGTGCAGGGCGGTGGCGACCGAAATCGCCAAAAACAAAAAGAAGCAGGCGACAATTAACGCCTCCGACCTGGCAAAGATTCTGGGGCCGACTCAATACGAATCTGAGCTTGCGCTTCGTGCGGGGATACCGGGCGTGGCGACGGCTCTTGCCTATACGCCCGTCGGGGGCGAGATACTTTTTATCGAATCGGCGTCGATGCCGGGCAAGGGCAGTTTGCAGCTTACCGGCCACATCGGCGACGTGATGAAGGAAAGCGCCCAGACAGCGTTTTCAATCGTCAAGGCAAACGCAACGAGGATGGGAATAGACGCAAAGCAATTCAGCAAATACGATTATCATATTCACGTTCCGGCCGGCGCCGTGCCGAAGGACGGGCCAAGCGCGGGAACGGCGATGTTTACTTCGCTTGCCAGTTTGCTTTTACAGAAACCCGTCAGGCCGGACGTGGCGATGACGGGGGAGATTACGCTAAGAGGTCTTGTGCTGCCGATAGGGGGATTGAAGGAGAAAATTTTAGCGGCCAAACGGGCCGGCATAAAGACCGTTATTCTGCCAACCCGCAACAAAAAAGATTTACCCGAGGTCCCGAAGGAGGCCAAAAAAGGCCTGACGTTCAAATTCGTCAAAAACACCAACGAAGTGCTGAAAATCGCGCTTAATACAGATTAGCAATTCTGATTTTGAAATTACTCATGGGCTGAAGATGTGAATCCGGACAGGCAAAAATGGCTCAATAAATTCTTAAGCATGCCTCGCGTTCAACCGGGCAGACAGCCGTTACAGCCCAAGCAAGCGATTATAATCAGTTTAATCGCTATCATCGGAGCACCTATTGGCGGTGTATTGTCTCATATATTTCTTCTAACTCCAATAAATCCCACATTCTTCTGGTCTGCCCTTGTATTTTATTTTGCTTTAGGAATTTCCTGGTCATTTCTTCGTTGGGATACGAGGAAAGCAGCAATTCGCGGGAATAATGCTTTTGTGATTTTCACATTATTTATTTTACTTGTAGTAATTGCTACCGGCAATGACTTTGAAGCATTTCCCAAGTGGGCCATAGTTGCCCTTATAATAGGTGGGATGTGTGGTTATTCAGTGATAGGTATCTGCGCAATCAAGAATTTTCTAAAATGGTGGCGTGGTGAATTGAGCAACGAATAATTAATCGAAGTTGTGAGAGATCTAATATTTTTTCTTGTCGGGAGGCTGTTCTTGCGGGTGTTTCAGTAGAGGGGGCAGGCCTTTATCAGCGCGTCTTGTTTCAATGGCGGCGATGACGATGACGCCGAGGATTGTTACCAAACCGACGATTACCAGCAAAACTATTCCCAAGTGACTGCTTATGCTCATATCATTCCTTTAAATTCGTTATCGCACAGGTAATTTTAACAATATCCGTCATTTCCGCAACATCGTGGACGTGAAAACAGTAAAAATAAGGTTTTCATCCAAGATGAACATCATTTTTTTTGTTGTGGTTCGGGCAAATCTGAAATTAATACGAGCGAGTTGGCGTCACGTGCAATTAAAGCCACATCATTTATATAATACCCCGACCTGCTGTCGTCTCCGTCCGTACGCCATAATTCAAGTATTGTTTGTGCCATTTTCAACCTGGCCTCTTCTGAGAACGCATACATATCCCATGTTATCTCGATTTGCTTGATATCGCTTATTGCACCGTGATACTTGAAATGCGGAGAGACGTTCCGAATAAACGAAAATTCATTTACATGCTTCCAGTCAGGCGGATTATTTTGTACTAAGGGGCCGAGGGTTTTAGTAAGGATCGAATCCTTTACGACCTTTTTTATTGGCAAGCAAAAGACGTATCGTGCTTCCCTTATTCTGCCCGTATTAATATCCACATCCTGAGTAATGTGGTATATTGTGCGGAATTCATTGATAAGTTCCTGCCACAGAAATATGAATAATAGAAAAAGGATTATACCCCATACCAGATATTTTCGCTTACCTCGCCAAACTTTTTGATTAGGTTGCATCATGATTCTTATGATTTTGAATAGCAACAGCAATCTTCGCAGTATCAATCATTTCCGCAACATCGTGGACGCGGATAATTGATACGCCCGCGGCGGCACAGAGCGCGACAGCGGCGGCGGTGCCGAAGATTCGCTCGGGGGGATTCTGTTTTCCGGTCAATTTGCCGATGAAGGATTTCCGGCTTGGGCCGACGAGGACGCGATAGCCGGTTTTAACGAATTTGTCTAAATGAGCCAAAAGCTTCAAGTTGTGCTCGACGGTCTTGCCAAAGCCGATGCCGGGGTCGATGAAGATTCGCTCTTTAGGTATGCCGAACTGCTCGGCACGTTTGGCTCTTTCCAAAAGAAATTGCAAAACCTCTGCGACAACGTCTTTGTATATCGGCTCGATTTGCATCGTCCGGGGCGTTCCCCGAATGTGCATCAGGACAATGGGAACTTGTTTTTCTGCTGCCAATTGTGCCATCCGCTCATCGGCAAGGGCGGTAATGTCGTTGAGCATAGAAGCGCCTGCGTCCAACGCTGCTTTGGCAACTTCGAAATTCGTCGTATCGATACTAATACAGGTTTTGACTTTTTTTGAAAGGGTCTCGATAACGGGTATCGCTCTTCGAATCTGCTCATCAGCGGGGACAGCTTCGGCGCCGGGTCTGGTAGATTCGGGGCCGACGTCTATAATCGCTGCGCCATCGGCTGCCATTTTAAGCCCGTGCTCGACTGCCTTGTCGGGGTGAAGAAATTCGCCGCCGTCGCTGAACGAATCGGGAGTAACGTTGAGAACACCCATAACCAGACACCCGGCAGAAAAATCCAGTTTTCCCCTCGGCCATTCAAGGATTTTCGAAGAATTTTTCATTTCGTTTTGAATCCGATTCCGGTCAGCAAACTATACAGGATTTGAGAGTATTGTTTTAATATTACCGTTGTGTTCTGGAATTCCCTGCGGACGGGGTAATTTTTGCGAAGGTCGTCGAAGAATTTGCCTCGCCTGGCCGGCGGAGCTAAAGCGATTTCACGGGTGTTGAAGTCATCACGGTTGATTGCATAGACCTGCTGAACGATTTCGTGAAGTAATGCTTGTTTGTCATCGCCGGTTTTATCAATAACGATTTGCGGGACCGTCGACGGGGGGAGAAAGTCCTCGATTTTGTGTGTGGGTTTCAAACCGAAATGCCGGCAGGCGGCGTTGTAAATCATAATTAAGCCAGCGATTTTGCCGTCTAAGGAATAGCCGGCAATATGCGGAGTCGAAATATCAACGAGGCGCAACAGCTCGCAATCGATATCCGGCTCGTTTTCCCAGACGTCGAGGATGACGGCGCTGAGCTTTTTTGAATTTATAGCTGCCTTCAGGGCGGCGGTATCGTGAACGGCGCCGCGGGATGTATTGATAAATACGCAGCCGGTTTTCAGCGAGTTAAAAAATTTCTCGTTCGCCAAATGAAAGGTTTTGTCCTCTCCTTCGCGGGTCAGGGGGGTGTGCAGCGTGATAAAGTCGCAGTCCAAAAGCTCGTGTAGAGGCCGGTATTTTGAATCGCCGGTTTGACGGGCGAGCGGCGGGTCGTTGAGCAAGACGTTCATTCCCATAGCCCTGCATTTTTTTTCAACACGGCTTCCGACATTACCGACGCCGACGACGCCGATAAATTTGCCTTCGAGGGTCATTTTGTGTTTTTCGCCGACCGAAAGCAAGGCAGCTACGAGGTAATCGGCGACGGAATTGGCGTTGGAGCCGGGAGCCGAAGCGAAGCCGATGCCTCGCTTATTAAGGTAATCGAGAGCGACGTGCTCGAAGCCGATTGTAGCCGTGGCAACGAATTTAACCTTGCTTTTGGCCAGCAATTTTTCATTAACCGGCGTTATACTGCGGACCAGCAGGCAATCTGCGTCTGCGATTGTCTCAGGCGTTATTTTCCTGCCTGAAAGCATTGCGACCTCGCCTATCGACGAAAAACACTCTTTCACAAACGGTATATTTTCATCTGCAACTATTTTCATATTAATTTTCTTACTTACAGACGCCTATTTTAGCTGTTTTTCGCCTGATTTCACGTATCTTTAAGCGGAAATTACGGTCAATCCTGAAATTTATTTAAAAATTCCCGAAAAAAGACTTGAGTTATTATGGGCATATGCCCATAATATAAGTATAAGCTTTCGGATATTTGGCTAAATCGGCAATATCAAAAAATTTTACAATGGGCCAACCGGGCGCCTGAAAAGCTAATGAGAACTTATTTCGAGTGTATTCCGTGTTTTATACGCCAGGTCCTCGACGCAGTCAGAATGACCTCTGATGACCAACAGGTTCAACTCCAAGTCCTGCGCAAGGCGCTGCGGCTGGCAAGCGAAGCAGACCTGACTCAAAGCCCCCCTGCAATGGCTCAGCAGATTCATCGCTACATTCGCGAGTTGACTGCCGACCCCGACCCTTATATTGAAGTCAAGGACAAGTTCAACAAGATAGCATTACAGATGTATCCAGACCTTAGAACTCGGATTGAAAAATCTATTGACCCGCTCGAAACGGCCGTGCGGCTGGCAATCGCGGGCAACATCAACGACTTCGGCGTAACCTCAAATATCGAAGAATCTCATGTGCCTAAAACCGTCGCAGAATCACTCGAAGCCCCGCTCGACCTCAACGCCCTGGACGATTTTAGAAAAGCCGTGACGAAGGCCAAAAATATTCTTTACCTCGGTGACAACGCGGGTGAAATCGTCTTCGACCGTCTGCTGGTCGAGCAACTCCCTTATCAAAAAATCGCCTTCGTAGTCAAAAACGGCCCCGTTATCAATGACGCCACAATAGATGACGCACTAATAACCGGTATGACCGACGTGGTTGAGGTAATCGACAACGGTTCAGACGCTCCCGGAACGATACTCGATAGCTGCTCTGAGCAGTTCCGCGACAGATTCGATAACACGGAGCTGATAATCGCAAAAGGACAGGGCAATTACGAAACTTTAAGCGACGTTGACAAGGACGTATTTTTTCTTCTGCGGGCTAAATGTCCAGTAGCCGCCAGACACATCGGCTGCGAAATAGGGGATATGGTCCTGTCGAGAAACACAATAAAAACAGGTGCAAAGAAACCTTAAAGCAAAGGAGGTATTTTATGCCAAGAGGAAACGGAATGGGGCCTGCCGGCGGCGGGCGAGGAATGGGGCGAGGCGGAGGCCAGGGAGGCGGACGAGGTCAAATGGGCGGTCCATTTGCCGCCGGGCCGGGCGGCAACTGTGTATGCCCAAACTGCGGGACAAAAGTGCCTCACGCCACGGGCAGTCCCTGCAGCCAGTTAAGCTGCCCTAAATGCGGTTCAAGAATGACAAGAGAAACATAATTTTAACCTTTATAAGACTTCTGCAAAATGAGTGATTTTTAACAGAGGCAGGAACAGATAGGCGATAGATTTGAGTTACAGTCGATGATTTTGCCGC
>JAFGDN010000034.1 GCA_016932095.1 Sedimentisphaerales bacterium | reverse complement strand
CCTTTTCGCCCCGCGTCCTGGTCTGCCACGAAACCAAGCGTTGCGCCTTTTGATGCGACCTTGTCAAAGAGTTCTGCTGCGCCTTTTTTGTCGATGATTTTCTGCCCAGCGCGTTTGCGAACACCATAAAGATATTTGCTTATGAATGGATTATCCAATGGCCTTGCGACGCTGTAAACGTTGAAGCCGAAAAGGCCGAGCATATAGCCGATGATTTCGAAATTGCCGTAGTGCGCCCCGACGAAAATCAGGCCCTTGTTTTCCTTACTGAGCCACTTTGCCCGCTCTGCGTTTTTGAATCGCGAGTATTGCCGCCAGTTTTCCTTCTTTACCAGCTTGGGCGTAAAAAACACATCAACCGCCAGCATCGCGATACTCTCACAGCTTTTCTGACCGACGCTGTTTATCCATTGCTCGTCCTTGTCGGGATAGCTTGCTCGAAGGTTATCGAGCGCCCGTTGTCTGCCTCTATGATAGTGCTTCCACATCAGCCGGCCGAGAAAACGTGCGAACCTTAGATTAGTTTCGACGCTGAAAAAGTAGAGGATTATAACGAGTATTCGCAGACCGATATACGCCAGCCAGTCGAAGACGACGTTGCGTTTTTTCGGAGTTTTCTTTTTGACGAAAACCGGGCCTGTCATAATCGTTTAGCCCCCAGGCCTGCCCGGGGATTTTATAATACTTCCAGTCGGCGGAGCGTCGCCCTTGCCCATCGCATGCTGCGAACCTGCGCAAACAACAGCAGCAGCAGGACCAGCAGCCAATAGACGGTAAATCGCAGGTAAAGGCAGGCGAGGGCGAACATGGTTGTCGCTGCGGCGCAGTCCTTTATCAGCTCGTCCGGCGTAAACATCGCCCCGGCGAATACCGGCGAGAACAATAGCTGCCAGGGCAATAGCAGCACGACAAACAAAAGCGACGTGAAAAACGCCCGTGTGATATGATTGATGCCGCCTAATCGGCCGATGAGTGAAATCTTCATCGCAAAGAGCATCGTCAGGCAGTAAATCATGGAACTTGGTATCAGTAGAAAATTAAGAAATCGCACGACCGCCTTTATATGTTTGACTTTCGGCTTGACCGGCGGAAGATTGATTCTTTTTTGTGGCGGCTGATTTGGTTCCGCCCAGGCCTGCTTCGACTGAAAATTTGGCTCGGCGACAATATCTTTTGCCGCCTTCTCGATTTTACTCTCGACGTTTTCCGGCCCCGGCATTTCTTCGGGTTCTGCACCCTCATTGGGCTGAACAACCACAACCGCCGTCGGCTCATCCGCCCGCACCTGATTCAAGCTCACCAGAAGAAACGATACCTGTAAAAACAAAAGCGCTAAAAATATCAGGATAAAAAGCAGATTCTTCCAGCACCTGATTACGCTGATTGCCTCGAGACAATCGGTAGTATCGACGAGATTGCTCGTCCGCGGGCTTTCCTGGTTCATTTTATATCTCCTGTCTTCGGATTTCGGCTCATCTTCAAATTCCAATTCCATATCTCACGCTGGTTTCAGGTCGTAATTGGTTTTATTGTTATTTATTCCGAGTTGACTGATATTATGACCTGCGACCTTTGCCAGTTCAAGTATTTTATTGCGGGGGCGCAAGGATTGCTGTTTTGCTTTACGATGTGCCAACAACGGCGACTTATTCTATTGTGAACGTTGTGCTGCCTATGAAACCGCCGTAGTCCTCGTAAACCTCAAGTGTATATGTTCCGCTTTCAAACGGCCCGGCGTCCGCTTCAACCGGATAATCGCAAATACAGAAACATGGGAATTGAGGCAGTATTTCAATCTCATAAATGGTTATAAGATTGCCGTCGATTATCATATCAAGAAAGAGATTCGACAGGGGGGTGCAGCAGTTGCCGACCATCATATCCTCGAAGTGTATAAAATGTCCGTTGACGGTAACGGTAAATCGCGTGCCGTCCATCAGTTCATAAGTTCCGGCCTGCGATAATCCCGGCTCGCATGGTGTAATCGTGTATGAAATTCCCGTCTCGCCCGGCTCCTCGACAGGGTGCGTATCGAAATACTCGCTGCCGAAAAAGGCGTAATCCCTGAAATCCACGCGGCCGTTCCTGTCCAAATCCTCAGCCAGCAGGTTTTCCTCATAGCACCATTTGCCCGCGAACACGGCAAGGTCATTCAAATCAACAATATCGCAGGGGTCGTTATCGAGATTTGCTATGTTGCCGGCGTCTGATATTGACATACTTGCCTCCGACGTCCCGCCGTAAGCGCCCATATTGATTCTTTTACCGTTTGGCCACAATTCTTTTGTCCAGTCCGAATTCGGGTCTCCGGCATCGATACAGGGGCTTGTATTTGCGTCTTGAACCCAAACTTTAGCGTCCGGGTCCCATCGTCCCGCCTGCGACCCCAAGTGATAATCGCCTGCGAAATACGGGTCTGCACTTATATTTCCGGTGCCGCCGCCTGGCCAGTTCTGAATGCAGCTATAAGAAGGCGTGGATGATGAGTAAAGTTGTGCGCCCTGATTGGCAGTATTTTGCCATATAATACAATTTATAATAGTTCCGGTGCAATTACTAAGCCCTCCCCCCGAACCGGCTGAGTTGTGGAAAATTGTGTTATTCCGGATTGTTCCGTTACAGTTGCCCAGCCCGCCTCCGATATCAGCCAGTTCCACTTTACCGAAAATTTTATTATATGAGATAATATTGTTCTGAATTATGCCGTCACATCCAAAAAGCCCGCCGCCCCCGGCGTTTTCGAAACTTTCCAGGTCACGCGAAGCGGTGTTATTCGAGATTATGTTACCTTGTATAATACCATCACAATTATAGATTCCGCCTCCAAAACCGGCGCCATAAAACAAAGACAACGCCATGTTTTCTGAGATGACGTTAAACTGGATTGTGGCAAGAGTGCCGTTTCCATATATACCCCCTCCATAGCTGTAACTATGGTCGGGAGTCTCGGTCCCGCTGCCCCCAGTTATGGTAAAACCGGAAAGAACACAGGTGTTGGATTCTGCTCCGGAGAAGGACACTACTGAACCACCAAGCGTAAGACCTTCGATGACTGTATTTGCAACTACAAACGGATTCATAGGTTTCGTTGAATGTGAATTGATGTTCTTGCCGTTAAAGTTGATGTTTTCATTGTAGGTTCCGATGCCTACAATGATTTCATCTCCGTTGTTGGCGTCATTTATAGCGGCCTGAATGTTGCTGAAATCGGCAGGGCCGTCGTCATCGACGGTGATTATTCTCGCCAAACAGGGAGATACAACCAATATCGAAATGACCGATACGACAATTCTCTTACCCATATATTACCTCCTTACCTGCAATTTTAATCCGTAGTTAATGCTAATAAAGGCGTTCAGAATTGTCAAGAAAATTTTCGCAGATTCTGGAAGCTTTTTTGTGCGGATTCGACGGTTTTTTCGATGTCCTGTTTGGAATGGGCCAGGGAGAGAAACATCGCCTCATACGCGCTTGGGGCGATATAAATACCCTGTTTTAACATTTCAGTGAAAAATGCCTTAAACTGGCGGATATTGGTAGTTTTTACGTCCTCAAAATTACAAACCGGCCGATTTGTGAAAAAACAGCTCAATAACGACCCGACGCGATTGATAATAATGGGGACATTCTGCTTTTTGGCGGCGTTTTTCAAACCTTCAGCCAGCATTGAGGTTTTGGCTTCAAGTTTTTTATAGCAATCGCCTTTTGAAAGAATATCGAGTGTAGCATTCGCCGCGGCTGTTGCGATGGGATTACCACTGAGCGTGCCCGCTTGGTAAACGGGCCCGATGGGCGCTAACATATCCATAATTTGTGCTCGTCCACCGACCGCCGCTAAAGGCAGGCCTCCGCCTATGATTTTGCCTAAGCAGGTAATATCTGCCTTGATACCGTAAAGCTCCTGTGCACCGCCGAGGGCGACACGGAAGCCGGTTATTACCTCGTCGAAAATCAGCATGGCTTTTTCGTTATCACATAAATTGCGAAGCGTCTGTAGGTAGCCCTCGTTTGGTGGAACAACACCCATGTTCGCGGCGATTGGCTCGACGACTATTGCAGCTATTTTATCCTTGTGAGTTTGAAATGCCTTTTTCGCCGCTTCGAGGTCGTTGTATGGTATGACAATCGTAAGATTTGCAACGGCAGGGGGGACGCCTGCACTTGATGGCACGGCGTGTTCGGCTGCGCCTGAACCGGCCGCGACTAACAGCGCGTCGCTGTGGCCGTGGTAACAACCGGCCATTTTGATTATCAAGTCCTTATGGGAATACGCTCTTGCAAGGCGAATAGCTGTCATAACCGCCTCGGTGCCGCTGCTGACCAAACGCACTTTTTTAATTGAAGGAAATGACAAGCATATTTTTTTTGCCAGTTTGGTCTCAGCAAGCGTAGGTGCGCCGAAACTCGCGCCTTTTTTTGCTGCATTTTGAATTGCTTTGACGACGGCAGGGTGGGCGTGGCCTAAAATCATCGGCCCCCACGAGCCGACATAGTCGATGTAAACATTGCCGTCGATATCATATATTTTTGAACCTTTGGCTTTGGCGATGAAAAGGGGCTTACGGTCAACGCCGCCGAACGCCCGAACGGGGGAATTGACTCCGCCGGGTATGTAATTGAGTGCCTCAGCAAAAGCCGATACTGATTTTGACTGGGATTTTCGGGATTTCACGTTTTTCACCCTTCAAATCCTAAACGCCCGACGCCTGACCGTCAATTGCCATTTGTAATTTGCAGCGAACATCAAGGCCGAACGGTTATACGCTCGGCTACACACTATGCTGAAACTGAAACAGTTGTATGTTGCGTTTTTACGACAATTTTATATGCTTGCTTTCTGTTTTTAAGGATAAGGTTATGAAAAAGAAAAGGTCGATTGCGATACTGACCGGCGGCGGCGACTGCCCAGGGACCAACGCGGTAATCAGGGCCGTTGCCAAAAAAGCGATTATCGAGCTTGGGATAGAGGTTATAGGCATTGAGGACGGCTTCGAGGGGCTTATCAGCCGAAAGTGGAGAAAACTCCATTACGAGGATGTTTCAGGCATACTGACCGTCGGCGGCACGATACTCGGCACGTCGAACAAGTGCGACCCGTATAGATACGCCGGGGAAAATGATAAAACGCTGAAATTTCGTGACGTCTCGAGAATGGTAATATCGAACCTGAAAAAACTCGGCGTCGAGTGCCTCGTTTGCATAGGCGGCGACGGAACACTAACCATAGCGAGCAAATTTCACAAGGATGGCGTCCCGATTGTGGCCGTGCCCAAGACGATAGATAATGACCTTCGCGGGACGGACGTTACTTTTGGTTTCGATACGGCCGTCTCGATTGCCGCCGAGGCAATCGACCGCGTGCATACCACGGCGCAATCGCACCACCGTGTGATGATTGTCGAGGTAATGGGGCGAACCGCGGGGTGGATTGCGCTTTATTCAGGCGTCGCGGCGGGCGGCGATATAATCCTTATCCCCGAAATACCTTACCATATCGAATCTGTAATCGGTAAAGTCAAAGGCAGAAACAGGATGGGCAAACGGTTCAGCATCATAGTCGTCTCGGAAGGTGCAAAGCCGAAAGGCGGCTCGGTCGTAGTCCGGCAAATCGTAAAGGACAGCCCCGAGCAGGTGCGCCTCGGCGGGATAAGTTTTATACTGGGGCACAAAATAGAGCAGGAAACGGGTATAGAAACCCGCCAGGTGGTTCTGGGCCATTTGCAGCGGGGAGGCACACCCACGCCGACTGACAGGGTGCTTGCGACCCGTCTGGGAACCAAAGCGGTTGAAATGATTGAAAAGGGGCAGTTTGGATATATGGCCGGCGTAAAGGGCGACCATATAGTCGCCGTCGGTCTTGAAGAGGCAGCCAAAGGTCCGCGAAATGTTCCGCTTGGACACCCGCTGATAATCTCGGCCAGGTCCGTCGGCACGTGCTTTGGCGACTAATTTGAACCGTGTTCGTTGTTCTCAGCTTTTCCAGACAAGCCAGACGAACAGATATGCCGCCGTTACCGCCGCCAGCGTAAACGGGAACCCTATTTTTGCGAACTCGCCGAATTTTACGGGGTATCCCTCTTTCTTCAATAATCCGCAGGCGACGATATTGGCCGATGCGCCTATTGGCGTGATGTTGCCGCCCAAGCTGGCGCCGATGAGAATTCCGAACAGAAACAGCGATGGATTAATATCGAGACGCTGCGACATTGAAATGGCCACAGGCAGCATCGCTACAAGAAAAGGGACGTTATCCACGAACGCCGAGACAAAAACTGATATGAAAACAAGTAGTGTATAGCCGAGGAATATATTTTTACCGACGAGTCCGCTGAGGGTTTCCGATATTACATCAATCCAGCCGGTAATGGTGATAGAGCCGACGAGGATAAAGACGCCCATAAGGAAAAGCGTCGTGTCCCAGTCGAGCGATTTGACGCCTTCTATTATCGAGCCCTTGTTAGCCAGTTTTTCCCATATAATCGAAATCACCGCGAATATCATACAAAGAACACCGGCGGTATATGAAAAACCCGGGTCGAAAAAGGAGCTGCACGCCAGAAAAACAATCAGCACAATGAGCAGATACGTTGGAAACCACGACTTTACCTTTTCAACAGGCACAAGCCTGGTTTTTTGGTGAAAACCTTTGAAAATGAAATACAGGACAACGAACGATGCCAGCGCGCCGAGCTCGACCGCGAAGAATATGCTTGGTCTGCCCTTATAAAAGAAGAAATCCATAAAGTTCATTTTGGCGAAGCCGCCAAGCAGCATGCTGGGCGGGTCGCCGATGAGCGTGGCGGTGCCCTGGAGATTGCTCGATATGGCGATTGCAATCATCATTTTGACCGGATTTATATCGAGCTTTTTTGCCAGCGACAAGGCGATTGGGGCGACAATGAGGACCGTCGCGACGTTTTCCACGAATGCGGAAATGAAACCCGTTAAGGCGCACAGGGCGAGGATTGCCCAAGCGGTATTTTTGGCTTTATCTACGATTAATTCCGCCAGATACGCCGGCACGCGGCTTTCCATAAATATATCGGCTATAACCAGTGTTCCGACGAAAATCCCCATCACGTTCCAGTTTATCGCACGGAACGCCTCTGCGAACGAAATTGCTCCCAAAAACACAGTCAGAAGTGCGCCGCTTACGGCGACAATAGTCCGTTTGTTCGGTAAAAGCACGAAAAGAACATACGTTAGGACAAATACAACAACAGATACAATTTTGGGTTCGACCACTTCATATTCCTTACACGCCGTTCGAATATTTTTGAATAAAATAACACGGCGCCGCAGGTGTAGCAAGCAATATCGACCGATAGCGAGTTGATTCACTTGATGCAAACCGGTATATTGGATTTTATGACGTATATTCTCGAACATAAAAAGAACAAAAGAACCTCTGCCGGTAGTCCTAATCCGCTGGGTGCGACGCCGATGGCGGACGGCGTCAATTTCGCCCTGTTTTCTCAATACGCAAAAGAGGTATTCCTTTTGCTTTTCGATTCGGCTGATACCACACCCACGGACGTTATAAAAATTGAGAATAAAACTGAAAATATCTGGCACGTATTCGTCCACGGACTAAAAGCGGGACAGCTTTACGGCTACAAGGTAAATGGTGATTATGACCCCGCCAAAGGGCTGAGATTCAATCCTTATAAGCTTCTCATAGACCCATATGCTAAGGCGCTCACCGGCAAAATCAGAAATAAAGACAACCTCATTTACGCCTACGACATAAATTCACCAAAAAAAGACCTCGCGATGGACCAGCGTGATAATACTTTTTTAATGCCAAAGGCGATTGTCGTTGACGATGCCTTCGACTGGCAGGGCGTTACCTCACCCGGTATTCCCATCGAAAAGCTGGTTATTTATGAGGTCCACGTTAAGGGATTTACCGCTCATAAGTCATCAGGCGTCCGGCATCCGGGCTCGTATCTGGGCTTTATCGAAAAAATCCCATATCTCAAGGAGCTGGGTATAAATGCCGTGGAGTTTCTTCCGGTCAACGAGTTTCACATCAGCGACCGGCTTATCAAGAACGGCTTAACGGAGTTCTGGGGTTATAACACTATTTGTTATTTCTCGCCGGAGTTTTCATATTCTACGCAAAGTCAGCCGGCCTGCCAGGTAACCGAATTCAAGGCCTTGGTCAGGGAGCTTCACAGGGCAGGCATCGAAGTAATCCTGGATGTTGTTTATAACCATACAGGCGAGGGAGGTGCATTAGGCCCCACGTTGTGTTTCAAGGGTATTGATAATCCGACGTATTATCTCTTAAAGCCAAAAACCTCCAATGAGCCGCTGCGTTGTTACAAAGACGATGTCGGGTGCAAAAATACCGTGAATGCGGAGAATCTCCCGGTTTTACGCCTTATTCTTGATGCGCTGCGTTACTGGGTATCGGCGTATCATATTGACGGCTTCCGCTTTGATATTTGTCCAATCGTCGCCCGGCTCAATGGGCAATTCAGCCGGGATTCCGCTTTTTTCAAGGGCATAGCCGCCGACCCCGTTTTCAGCAAGGTAAAACTCATCACCGAGCCCTGGGAGCCGACCGCGGACCATAACGGCCAATTCCCCAAGGGCTGGGCCGAATGGAACGGAAAATTCAGGGATACCGCCAGAAGATTCATCAGGGGCGACGCCGGCCAGATAACAGAATTAACAAAATGTCTGACCGGATTTGCTGATATATACAAAGATGACGAAAACCATCCCTCGAACAGTATAAATTTTATAACCTGCCACGATGGCTTCACGCTGGTTGACCTGTTTTCTTACAACGACAAGCACAACGAGGCCAACCACGAGGATAATAAAGACGGAACAAATGACAATCATTCGACAAATTGCGGCGTCGAAGGCCAAACATCGGATACGAACGTCATCGCTTTGAGGAAAAAACTTCTCAAAAACGCCGTCTCCATTTTGCTGTTTTCTTCGGGCACACCGATGGTCCTTTATGGCGACGAGATTATGCGCACCCAAAAAGGCAATAACAACGCATATTGCCAGGACAACGAGCTTACCTGGTTGAACTGGCAGGACGTGCAAACAAATCGGGATATTCTCGAATTTTTCAAAAAGGCGATTGCGCTCAGGAAACAATACACCGTTTTAGAACAGAAAGGCATCGGTTCGGAAATAACCTGGTGCGGCAAAAACTTAGACACACCTCAGCCGGAGCAATCGAGAGGCAAAATCCTCTGTTACCAGGTCCACTGCAAAGCAGGCCCGAATCAGACGCAGGACTGTTTCCTTTTCTTTATCCTGAATGCAGCGGGCCGCGGCGCATATGTGAAGCTTATGGAGCGTCAGGGTTTGAAGTGGTATCAAATAGTGGATACCAGCCGCGAAAGCGGAGAGGACTTTTTACCCGCCGGCAAAGAGGAATTATTGAAACATCAGAACACTTATCATATTACCCCAAGAAGCATAGCGGTACTCGTCAATAAATGATGAGTTAATACGGTATATCGGTTTATTTTATTCTTTAGTGCTTATACTGAAAGTGGTTAAGAAAAAAGGTCTGAAATGATGAAACAGTGGTATGAATCGTTATTTGAAAATTACGGACAGACGTATGATAAAGAGTGCTACGTTCAGGGAACACTCGGTGAATGTGATTTTATCGAAAAGGAACTGGCCTTTGACAAATCTTTAAAAATCATCGATATCGGCTGCGGCACGGGAAGGCATTCGATTGAACTGACTAAAAGGGGTTATCATGTTACAGGTATAGATTTGTCTGATTCCCAGCTTGCCTGGGCAAGAGAAAAAACAAAACAGTCAGGTCTGAAAATTGATTTTCAAAAGCACGACGCCAGGGCTCTTCCTTTTGATGGTGAATTCGATGCGGCGATAATGCTCTGTGAAGGCGGTTTTCCTTTGATGGAAACAGACGAAATGAATTTCGAGATACTTAAAAATGTGACCAGGGCGCTAAAAAACAAGGGAAAATTTATTTTCACAACATTAAACGGGCTGTTTCCGCTTTATCATTCGGTCAAGCAAGTTCATGAGTCAGCAGGTGCCCAAACAAATGCTACATTTAAAAGCGACACTTTTGATTTGATGACATTTCGGGAACATACCAAAGGCGTCTTCGAAGACGACGCTGGAAATAAAAAAGAATTACAATGTAATGAGCGTTTTTATGTGCACAGTGAGATAACCTGGCTTCTAAAATCGCTCGGATACGAAAAAATAGACATTATGGGAGCGAAACTCGGGGCATTCTCAAGAAAAGATATATTGACGCCGGAGGATTTTGAAATGCTCGTTGTCGCCGAGAAATAGCAAAGGCAGCATAGAAATTTATGAAAACTGTTGATTCCAAAAGGTATAACATCCAGCAGGAAGGATGTATTTATGGAAGCGTATCGTCAAAAACCTGACGAAATTTTCAGCGAGCTTAATTCAAGAGCAGACGGCTTGACATCTGGTGAGGCCAAATCCGCATTACAGCGTTTTGGCCCGAATCAGCTTGAGAGCAGGAAAAAGGTTTCAGCCCTTGTTGTGTTCTTCAGACAATTTTTAAATCCCATCGTATATATTCTGGTCGCCGCGGCAAGCATTAAGATATTTGTCAAGGGGCCGTTCGACGCTATGGTAATCGTCGGTGTGCTCCTTTTTATGGCGATAGTTGGATTTATACAGGAATATCGCGCCGGAAAGGCGATGGATGCTTTAATGCAAATGGCTTCGCCAAAAGCCAAGGTCAAACGCAATAAAAGTATAGAAGTTATTAATTCTTCTGAGATTGTCCCCGGGGATGTAATAATACTGGAGGCCGGAGATAAAATTCCTGCCGATGCTCGTTTGCTTGAAGCGGCCAATCTTAAAATCAACGAGGCCTCGCTGACCGGGGAATCACTGCCCGTTGACAAAAACACTCAGGTTATCGAGCAGGAGACCCCTCTTGCTGAGATAAAGAATATGATTTACACGGGGACTGCCGCCGTTTACGGAAGAGCGACCGCGGTTGTTACCGCAACCGGTATGCGAACGGAAATCGGCAGGATTGCCTCAGCGTTATTAAACGTAAAAGAAGAAAAAACCACTCTGCAGAAAAGCATAGATAAGCTCGGCAAATCGCTTCTTTGGATTATTCTGTTCGCCGGCATATTGCTTGTCATACTCGGATTTTGGAAAAAAATTGACCCCGTGGACGTATTTATGATGGCGGTCGCTGCGGCAGTGGCGGCGATACCTGAGGGGCTTCCCGCAGTTGTAACCGTTCTGCTGGCTGCCGGAATGCAGAGAATGGCCCGGCAAAACGCCATAATCCGAAAGCTTTCCGCCGTTGAAACACTCGGCTCCACGACTGTTATCTGCACGGATAAAACGGGGACACTCACCCTGAACCAGATGACGGTAAAAAGAATATTTGCCGACGGCGAATACTTCGACGTTACCGGACAGGGATACCAGCCGAAGGGAGAGATTCAGCAAAACGGTCAGACGGTGTCCCCTGAACGGTCGCCCGGCATACGGAAACTTCTGGAGACGGCGGTTCTGTGTAATGATTCACATCTTTCCTCCAAGAATGATTCTTATGAAATCATAGGAGACCCGACCGAAGGCGCTTTGGTGGTGGCTGCCGCTAAAATGGGAATGAAAAAGGAAGATTTTGAAAACAAATACCCTCGGCTCGACGAGATTCCCTTTCAAAGCGAAAAGCAGTTTATGGCGACGCTCCATCAGATTGAGAATGTTAAAGTCGCCTGCGTAAAGGGCTCGGTTGAAAAGATTATTGCTATGTCGGGATTTTATCTCAAATCCGGCAAAGTCGAACCCCTGGCCGAATCCTCCCGGAAGGATTTTCTTGAAGCCGCCGATGCTATGGCTCGCGACGCTATGCGGGTCCTGGCGGCGGCTTATATGGACTTTTTGCAGGAGTCAGTAAAGCTTGATGAGCAGGGTATGAACGGCAAGCTGGTTTTTGTGGCCCTTTGCGGAATGATTGACCCGCCGCGTGAAGAAGCAAGGCGGGCGATTGCAACCTGTAAGAAGGGCGGAATCAAAGTTGTAATGGCGACCGGTGATAATCCCATAACCGGACAAGCTATCGGCAAGGACCTCGGACTTGAAGGCAGCTTGAATTTGACGGGAAAAGACCTCAGCCAAATGTCGGACGAAGACCTCGAGAAAAAAATAAACGATGCGGTCGTCTTTGCCCGTATAGAACCCCTGCATAAACTCAGAATAGTCCAGGCGTTCAAACGACTCGGCCACATTGTCGCTATGACCGGCGACGGCGTAAATGACGCCCCGGCGCTGGAAGCAGCCGATATCGGGGTTGCTATGGGAATTACGGGCACGGACGTGGCAAAAGAAGCATCTGATATGGTTCTCGCCGACGACAATTTCGCCTCGATTGTTACAGCCGTTGAGGAAGGCAGGGCAATTTTTAATCGCCTGCGAAACGTTATTTTCTTTCTTATGACCACCTGCTTCGGCGAGCTGCTCACCCTTTTTCTGGGTGTTATATTTGTGGGGGAGGCGCCGCTCGTTCCTTTGCAGATTTTGTGGATTAATCTCGTTACCGGAGCGCTGGTTTCCATACCGCTTGGTGTTGAACCCCACGCCGGGGATGAGTTGTCGTATCCGCCGCGAAATCCGAAAGTCGGATTGCTTTTTCCCGGTATGCTTATGCGAATATCTGTTTTGGCGGGAATGCTGGGCATAGGCGCTTTTCTGGTGTTCTACTGGACGCTTCGTCACTATGAAATTCACGAGGCGCGTACGATGACCTTTTGCAGTATAGTGATTTTTGAGTGGCTGCTGACTTTTAACGCCCGCTCCGACGTGCAAACTATTTTCAAACTCGGCTTTTTTAAGAACCGCTGGCTGCTGTTGGCCGTCCTGACCGGTCTTGTGCTTCAGTTGGCTGTCATTTATCTTCCCTTTATGCACCAGCCGATGGACACTGTTTCGTTGCGGACGTTCGAATGGGCCATAGTGCTGATGCCAGGCCTGTTTATCTTTGTATTTGAAACGTTCCGCAAGGTCATCTCTCCTGAATTATTCGGCCTCGGCAAATGGCAACCGTTTTCCTGGAAACGATAACTATAATGTCTATTACTGGAAGAAACGTGCATATAAAAACATTCGGCTGCCAAATGAACAAGTTGGATAGTGCGCTTGTTGAGGCCGGTTTGCGCAATGCTGGTTTTGAACTCGTTGGCAGCGTCAAGGAAGCCGACGTGGTGCTTTTTAATACCTGCTCAGTCCGCGACCATGCTGAACAAAGGGTTTTATCGCATTTAGGGCATCTCAAGCATATCAAGGAATCGAAACCCGATTTTGTAGTCGGCGTAATCGGCTGTATGGCACAGCGTCTGGGTGTTGAATTATTCAAACAGCCGGCAGTTGATATTGTCTGCGGGCCGATGCAGATAGCACATATACCGCGACTAATTGAACAGGCGATGAAAGAAAAGAAAAAAGCACTACTGGTTACGGAGGAAATCCGAAAAGCGTCCTCTGATGGTCAGGAATTGGAACGGTTTGAAACCGAATTTGGCATAGATGATGCTGAAATACCAGGCCAGGCGTTCGTTCGGGCAATGCACGGCTGCGACAAGTTCTGCTCGTATTGCGTCGTGCCATACGTCAGGGGAAAGGAAACCTCACGTCCCCCCGAGGCGATTATCGAACAGATTAAAAAACTGGCCGACAACGGCATTAAACAGGTTACACTCCTCGGCCAGAGGATAAACGCTTATGAATATAAAACCGGCGACAAGACATATTGTCTCGCCGACCTGCTTTATATGGCAGGCGAAGTCGCCGGCATCGAATGGCTAAGGTTTGTTACCAGTTACCCGTCCGAAAAATACTTCGATGAAATTATGAAAGCAATGTGCGCCGTGCCGAAGGTCTGCCGGTATCTGCATTTACCGGCGCAGAGCGGCTCAGATAAAATCCTCAAAATGATGAATCGCGGCTACACCTCAGCCGAATACCTGGGATTGCTTGATATTGCCCGGCAAATCGTGCCGGATATTTCAATCGCCGGCGATTTTATTGTGGGCTTCCCGAATGAGACCGATGATGATTTCACTCAGACAGTCGGCCTTCTCAAAAAATCAAAATACAAAAACTCATTCATTTTCAAATACTCGCCTCGACCCGGGACGGTTGCTGATAAACGACTGGAAGATAATATCCCGATGGACATCAAAAACAAACGGAATATCGAGCTATTAAAGATTCAGGAACAAATCAGCGGCGATTTGGCCAGTGAGTTTGTGGGTAAAACCGTTAAAATCCTCGTTGAAGGGCCAAGTAAAAAATCGCGTCGAAGCATCGAGGATAAACCTGGAGATTTACAATTGATTGGCAGAACCGCTGGCGACTGGATTGTCGTCTTCGACGGCCCTGAAACATTAGCCGGTAAGTTCGCAAACGTCGGAATTACCCGAACAAGCCCCTTGACTCTTTTCGGCAATTTGGTCTAAATCTACAGGCATGATTCTTTGAGAGGAATTTAACGATGACCAGTTACCTGAGAGCAACTGTCTTTTTATCAGCGGTCATATTATACCTGATTTTTACAGGGGGGTGTGCCCATACTAACCCGGCCTCGCGGCAGCTTCAGGAGCTTTTCGATGACCACTGGGAATTTGTAATGAAGGAAGATCCGCTTTTCGCCACGCACACCGGCGACAACCGGTTCAATGACAGGTTACCCAGTGTTGCCGAACAGGATATTATCAGGGAAAATGAGCAGAACCGTGAGTTCCTCGAACGGCTTAAAGCGATAGACCGAAGCAAGCTGACTGCTGACGAGCAATTAAACTATGATATATTCAAATATAAAAGGGAGGACGGCCTGAAGTGGTTCGAGTTTAACACGTACCTGATGCCCGTTTCGCAAATGGGCGGTTTTCATACTCATTTCGCGGAGCTGCCTGATGAGGTTCCCCTCAACAACGCCTGGGACTACGAAAATTACATTGCCCGGCTCAACGGTTTCGAGGCATACGCCCGGCAGCATATCGACCTGATGCGGATGGGTATTCAAAGGGGATATGTTGTCCCGCGGGTAGTCATGACCGGCGTCGAAAAGTCGATACAGGCCCATATCGTTAACGACCCCGATAAAAGCTTGCTGTTTAAGCCGTTCGAGAAGTTCCCTGAGATTATCGATGAGGCAGACCGCATGCGGCTCACCGAAGCCGGCCGTAAAGCAATAACTCAATCCGTTGTGCCGGGTTATAAGGCGTTTTTGAAATTTATGGTGGATGAATATATCCCGGCCGCTCGCCAGGATATAGCCGCGTCGTCGCTGCCTCACGGCAGGGCGTTCTATGAGCACTGTGTCCGCAGCGAAACAACCCTTGATGTTACGCCAAAGCTCGTTCACGATATCGGTTTGAACGAGGTGAAACGCATTAAGGCAGAAATGGAAAAGCTGATTGCCGAATGCGGCTTTGAAAATGATATGAACGGTTTCGAAAAACATCTGACCTCTGGCGACCGGCGTTTTGTAGCTACTCCGCAGGAGTTATTGAAGCAGGCGTCCTTTGTGGTCAAGACAGCGGACGGCTCGCTGCCTAAGCTGTTCAGGACGTTGCCGCGAATGACGTTTGGAATCAAAGAGGTTCCTGACTACCTTGCGCCGAAGACCGCAATGGCATACTATATGCCGTCCGCGGGAGACGGCTCACGCGCCGGCTTCTTCTATATAAACACCCATAACCTTGAAAATAAGCGTCTATATACGTTAACCGCGCTTTCGATGCACGAAACGGTCCCGGGCCATCACCTTCAAATCTCACTTCAGCAGGAGCTAAAAGGCGTCCCAAACTTCCGGCGATTTGCGCATTTTACCGCCTTTGTCGAGGGCTGGGCGTTATACGCGGAATGGCTGGGGCTTGAAATCGGTATGTATGGCGACCCCAACAGCGATTTTGGCCGGCTGACTCTCGAAATGTGGCGCGCCTGCCGGCTGGTCGTCGATACCGGTATCCATTATTTCGGCTGGTCGCGCGAACAGGCAATCGATTATATGGTTGCTAATATTAAGATGCCGCGGCAGGAAATCGAGGTCGAAGTTGACCGATACATCGTCTGGCCGGGACAGGCAATTGCCTATAAAATGGGCGAACTTAAAATCCGCGAATTGCGGAATTTAGCGGAAAAACAATTGGGTGATAAGTTTGACGTCCGCCAGTTTCACGATTGCATTCTGAGACAGGGCGCCGTTCCCCTTAACGTTCTCGAAAGCAATGTCAAAACCTGGATAAAACGGAAACGAGACGGAATATGACATTGATTAAGAGGGAGTAAAATGGAACAGACGAAAGACCAGAGCAAGTATATGGCCGGCAATAAAAAGAAACGCTCTACTCTGCGAAAGCTCCTGTTCTGTGCCGTTGTTTTGTTCGTCGTTATAATCGGCGTATTCGTTGCATTGATTGCCTGTAACAATATTAGTATGTGGAGCGATGAAACCTTTGAAAATCGGCTGGATGAGGCCTTGAGACGTTCGGAAAACTGGGTGGAAGGGAGCAGGTTGGATATTCTTGCGGACAAAAACGCCGCTCTTATGACGATGCTGCGTGAATGTAACGACGTAAGGCCCAACCCCGTTTTCAACGGCATAGTAAGGTCTTTTCTCAATCGTTCGGCTTCGGGTTATTCGAGGAGCTGGAATCGTGAGGTTGACCCGAACTGGCCGGTCGATAAACGGGAGTTGAATCTGGCAATCGCGAATGACAATTTGGATAACAAATGGGCGCTATACGCCATTGCCCCGGAAAAGGCCGAAATCGACCATGATGACCTCGGTATGTTTGATTATGAAAAATGGCACAGACGCCAGCTTACGCACCAGTTATTTGCGCTGACTATGCTACGAGACAGGTATGAGCCGAGTAAGCGTCTCGATGATTTGATTGAGCATTTATGTCAGAGAACAGGGGGCGACCTGAACCTCAATATACCAGTCGTTGACATATATATTCAGAGGGTGGCTTTTGTTTTGCGGGCCGGCCACCCGCAGAAGATTAGACGGCGATGGGTGGAACGAATAATCGCCAATCAACAGCCCGACGGCGGCTGGAACGACAGGTGGTTTTGTTTCACCACGATAAGAAGAAAACCAATATTCTCCATTTCCAGGACCCCCAGCGACGCACACGCAACTGTCCAGGCGGTTCTTGCACTATACCTGGTGAAATATCGTTATCCCGAACATTTCGGCCTCAAGTAGATATTCATTTCTGTCTTGGCTGATAAAATCCTTTGAAAATTAACCCGTTTTCGATACACTGGCCGATAAGTTTTACCGCGGAACACGCAAAAACCGCAGAAAAAAACATAAAAAATCTCTGCGTGCTCTGCGGTCTCTGCGGTGAGATTTGATTGTGAGAAAATTATGAGCGATTTTAAGATAGAGCCGGGGCACAGGATAACCCGGCTGCCGCCTTACCTGTTTGCCCAGTTAAACGCCCTAAAGCTGGCAAAGCGCCAGGCGGGAGCGGATATCATAGACCTCGGTATGGGAAACCCGTCCGATAGCGCACCGCAAATCGTGATAGACAAGCTTTGCGAGGCCGCAAAAGACCCGCGCAACCACCGCTATAGCGCATCACGGGGTATAAAGGGGCTTCGCAATGAAATGGCTAAAAAATACGCTCATCTCTGGAACGTCGAGCTGGACCCCGAAAAGGAAGTTCTGGCGTGTATCGGGTCCAAAGAGGGCTTCAGCCATATGTGCCTGGCGATGCTCGGCGCCGGCGATACGGCCATAGTGTCCGACCCGGCCTTCCCGATTCATAATTACGCCGTTGCCTTGGCCGGCGCAAACGTCATTTCGGTCCCGCTGGGCTGCGACCATAAATTTATAGATAATATCGCGATGGTTTGCGAAAACCTGTATCCCAAGCCGAAACTTTTAATTTTGAATTACCCGCACAACCCGACCGCGATGACGGTCGACGAGGGCTTCTTCGAGCCGGTTGTCGATGTAGCAAGGCGTTTCGGCATTGCAGTCATTCACGATTTCGCCTACGGCGAGACCTGCTTCGACGGCTACAAGGCGCCGAGCTTCCTTTCCACAAAAGGCGCCAAAGATGTTGGCGTCGAATTTACCACGCTGAGCAAGCCCTATAATATGGCGGGCTTCAGAATCGGCTTCGCCGCAGGTAACCGCGATATGATTAACTACCTTGCCACCATAAAAAGCTATTACGATTACGGCATATTTCAGGCCGTGCAGATTGCCGGTATTATCGCGATGAGGCATTGCGATGGCGATATCGTCGCACAGAACAAAAAGTATCAATTACGCAGGGACGTTGTCTGCGACGGCCTGACGCGTCTCGGCTGGGAAGTGCCGAAGCCACGCGCCAGTATGTTCGTCTGGGCGAAAATCCCGCAGGAACATCTCAAGGGCAAGGGCACCATCGATTACGCTATGGACCTGATGGAAAACGCAGAGGTCTCGGTTGCACCCGGCAGGGCGTTCGGCGAAAACGGCGAGGGCTGCGTAAGAATCGCTCTGGTTGAAAACGAGCAGCGCCTGCGTCAGGCCGTCCGCAATATCAGCCGCTTCGTAAAAGAAAGACCCATAAGAAAGGTAAAACAATAGTTGCCGATATGCCAAATCAGGCAGGTCCGGATATGAAAAAATATTTTTATTTTTTTCAAAAATTCTCTTGACTTGTTTGACTGAATATGTTTTAATGCAATTGTCAGCTTGGGGGCTGACGAGAAAACTCACAGAAGAAGAGATAGAGAATGCGGTAGTGCTCTTTGACAGTGAGTTCTTTCTTTTATAGTGAAGTAGCTAAGTTCAATAGCGGGGAAAAGGGGAAAATTCACTTGTGTAGATGATGTAAGTGCTTTATTTATAGGTGCTTACAGCCATTGAGATGGCGGTTGGAATAAGGGTCTGACCGCGTATTTCGGGGTGGAGGTTATTTTCGGGAAGAGATTCAGAGAAGAGACGGGCGCCCATTCCGCGCGCATACGGCAGGGGCGTTCGGGAGAGCCATATTACGTTTGCGTATGAGCGCTTTAAAAAGCGATTAAAAGATAAAAAGGCGTGAAATAAATTGCGATAAATCGGCGGATGTTCAGATTTTAACGGGCACGGAGGTGTTGATGAAAAAGATTGAGGTGAAGATGTCTCGAAAACAAACAGAAGCGTTTCTTACGCTTGTGTGCGTTTTGGCATTTCTGCCGACTATCGCTTTTGCCGAGCCTGCCTGGCGGGGAGAGGAAGGGACCACTTTTCAGCAATGGTCATTTTCTGAACCCTATAACGAACCCGCAGATCCCGACCCCGGCTGTGATAACCTTTTCGGAACGCCGACGCTTGATTACGGAAACTCCCAGTGGGGCTTGTCTTTAGACCAGCATTCGGGAATATGCATCCTTACGGATTTGATAGATATAAGCATTCCGAATAATACTGTTATGCTGACGGAAAAGGATATGTGGATTGAGCTGGTCTGGAAGGCCAGCGATTATGATTTTAGCCGTCTGCCTAACATTCCCATTCTGGGCGTCGAAACCGATATCGGTTACGACAGGATGGAAATCGTGAAAGAAAACACGTCCCTTGGAGATGAGTGGGTAAGCACGCTTTACAAAATTCATATCTGGCCCAATCCATCGATTGAGTGGATTACCATTAAGGGCGACATTTACGTTGACCAGATTACTGTTGACACAAACTGCATACCCCAGCCGGTAGTACCCGAACCGGCGACGCTTACGCTGCTGGGGCTGGGATTTGTGCTGGGCTTGAGGAGAAAACCAAATGTCTGAAAGTTCATCGTTAGGCAAACAATATAAGAATTTCGAACGAAATCGAGAAAAGAGGGTGATGAAAATGCGCAAAAGTTTCTGTATCGCGGGCGTAATGATTCTTCTGGGGTCGCTGGCCCGAATCGCGTCGGCCGCGCCGTATTATCTGCCGGACAGCACATATGGCGAGGATAACGGCTGGTCCGGCTACAAAATCTTCGAGAACGAGGAAGAAAACATTAACGTGATGCTGACTTTTAACGTCTATGATATGCAGACCTATTCCGATGAGGTTGACTGGGTCAGCGATATCGACTTCCCTGATACCGACCGTTATCTCTACGCCTACCAGTTGATCAACGCCAATAATGCACAAACAGACGTGACATCTTTAAACCTGGTGGATTTGTCCGGCAACCCGATTGCCCAGTTTTTGATGCATCTGACGCAGGCCGTAGCGGACCCGGATCACGCAGATGCAGTGATGCCCGACCCGAACCCAAGCGATACTGATAAGCAAGGCAGTTGGACCTGGTCGCCGGGTGTGGGATACATTAACGCGGGCGAGCTTTCGACCTTCCTGATTTTTAGCAGTGCGTATGCGCCTGTTGCGGGCGATTTCAGGGTCGTGGTCACCGAACAGAGTGCACCACCTGCTCCTAGTCCTGAGCCGGCGTCGATTGTATTGCTTGGCGGCGCTTTGGCTTTTATTGTTTCAAGACGCCACACGAAAAATAATCGGCATTCGTAGAAAATAGTGAGACCGAGTTGAAATAAATACAGGGGACAATGTCGTATAGAGTTTCAAACTTAATGTTTGTATCGGCAGCTTGTTTTATGACAATTCTGCTGCCGGGTTTCATCGGCGAGGCCTCTGGCGCAAATAGTGGCACCGCCTTGTTATTGCAGGTTACGCCCGCTGAAGGCGGCTCGTTAAACATTTCCCCCGGTGTTCATATGTATGACAGGGACGCCGAAGTAACATTGTCCGCCTCGCCGAAACCGGGTTATCAGTTTGTCTGCTGGCAGGGCAGAGTCAAAGAAGCCGCGTCAAGCAGCACGCTCGTATTCCTCGATTCGCCAAAAATCGTTATCGCCGTCTTCGAGCGTTCAAAATTTGACCTTATGGAGATGGCCGAGGAAGAAGCCCAGGTATCGGGCGGCCGCGGCGGCCTGTATCGTTCCGCGGGTGATATTGCCGCTCCCCTCGAGCAGGCCATAGGCGGAAGAAGACCCCACAAATGGCGCTGGCCGAAGCGCCCGCCGGATGAAGATGAAATCGATGACGTCCCCGTCCCCGATGACCAGGGCCAAAGCGACGTTCCTGTTCCCTCGGTTCCGGAGCCGGCAACCGTTACGTTGCTGTTTTTGGGTATGGCGATGCTTGCAAAACATCGAAACAGGAGAACGGGAGAAAAACACAAAACGCTATGATTTGATTTGTCCCCCGTTTGCCGATTTCGGTCCGGCAACCTGGAAAAGCCAGAAGGAACAAGCACCTTCTGGCATTTTTATTATGCAGCAGGCAGGATTAGAGGTTTATCAGGATTTTCTGAAAACCGCGACGACGTTTTCGACCTCGACGACGTAAAGACGGTTATCGCCCTCGAAATCGACGGGTATGGCGCCCTTGGGATTGAAAAGCACTTTATCGTATTTCCGCAGGGGTAAATCAGGCGTATTTTCAACCTCAGCCGATATTTCAACGATTCTGCCGGTGATAGTCGGAATCTCGATGTTGTCGGGCAGACGAATGCCCCCCTTGGTCTGCCTTTTATCCTCATCCTTGCGAATCAGCACTCGCTTGCCTATCGGCTCGACCGTCTCAAATTGTTCTGTTTTGATTTGTTCCTTGCTTTCCATATTTCAAACCCTGCTGAAAAACCTATATTTCTATTACTATTATTATGCGCAGATAAACGGTTTGTGCAACAATTTTGACTGGCTGTTTGATTTTACAGGAATTGAGAAGGCGCACGGTCGTAAAAACAACAAAGGAATGTGGGGTATTAAACGCTGGCCAGTATTTGGCACGCCGCGATTCCACGGGCGAGGCCAGTTGAAACGTGGTCGATGGATTGAAGCTCTTCAGGACTAAACGGTCTTGTGTTGGCGCGGTACAGAAGGATAAAGCCCAGCGATGTCCCATGCTGATTCAGAGGTATTCCTATTGCGGCGATTTTTTCAAGGTAAAGCGGGTTGGCCGCCAGGCCCATTGTCAGCATATCCTCAATGGTGCAAATCCGGTTCGACTGCGCGATATTGTCAACCAGTTCCGGCGTGAAAAAGTTTTCGATACGTTTCTCCTCAAGGTCAATCGGCTGTTCGCTCTCGAAAATGTGCATCTCGAAATTTTGGTTATGCAGCAGGAAGAACGCGACGTTGACATCCATTACCTGGTCTTTAATCAGGTTGCCGGCCGCGCCTAAAAGCTCATTGAGCTCCGTCAGCCCCATTATCGCCTCGTAAAAGTCCGCCGCAAATCCGATGACCTTCAGCGACTTGACGAAGTGCTTTTGAGCGGCTATCAGGTCGTTGCAGAGTATGTCTATTTGCCTGCCCTGCTTTTTGCGCTCTTTGTTGAGTCGGCTTATAAGCAGACGCAATCGTTGATGTCGTCTTTCGTCAATCACCGCACCCTCACGCTCATTGATTATTGATAATGCGTCAGCAAAATCGAATCGATATTGCGATAGTCGATGCGATGCTTCAGAGAATCAATAATCAATCATCGATTATCAATCGTAATTACGCGCTCTTGGCAATCGCCTTGGCTTTCTTTACGTCAACAAAAAGCTCAACGTGGCCGCAGTCGAAACACATCATCGCCGTGACGTGTGCGCCGGTCTGCAGTATGCCCATTATTGTCGCGTTCTTTGGGCGGGAGTAAATCCTGCCCGTTGACTCGAAGTGGCTTGGCTTTAAATTTGTGCTGCCGCATCTTAGGCACTTTATTTCTGCCTGCATTGTTTTACCTTTCATTTTATGTTTGGTTTCGGGTTTATACTGTCTTACGTTCATACTTAATCGTCATAAAGAGCTGCCGACTGAACAACCCGGCCTTTTTCCTTAACGGCAATGGGCTTGCAATCGCCAAAAAACCGCGTTTCCTGCCAATAAACCACCATTTGGGGTTCATAAATCGGCTATCTTTGCTCCTGTGCCCTCGTTTTCGGACTATATTGCTTAACCTCTGCCGCAGCGCCGCTATACCTGGTAGCGCCTTCCATCCTATCGTAGCGTAGCGCAGATTATCGATCGCTGTTTACTTGGCTTAGAACAGGGGACCCAGGTTAAATTGAAAATCGCAAATCGAAAATCTATCTATTCGCTGCCCGCTATCCGCTACCTGCACGGCAGCCCAACCGTCACCGTTGTCCCTTTTCCCTCCTCGCTTTCGATTGCGAGCGTTCCTCTGTTGAGTTCTATCAGCCGTTGGCAATGTGCCAGCCCCATCCCTCGTTTCCTGCCCGCCGGCTTTGCCGAAAAGAACGGCTGCGCCGCCTTGGCAAGCGTCTGCTCATCCATTCCCCGGCCGGTATCGATGATTTGAATGGTAACCAATGAATTCGTTTTATCGCCGGACGCTTGTATCGTCAGCGACCCGGCCTGCCCCTCGTATGATTCAAGGGCGTTGCAAATTATATTCGATACTGCTATGTCAATCTGGGCCGAATCGACAAAAACGTTTGGCGTATCAGGCGAAATTTCAATCTTGATATTGGCCCGGTTAATCGGCGTCTTTGTGCCCGCAAGGTCGATGGCCTCGTCGATAATCTGCCTTATGGTCATTTCCGTCGGCTTGGGCGCCGGCGGGTTCGCATAGCTCATCAAATCATCAATTATCGCGGCTAATTCTCCCGCGTTTTGCTGTATCTGTTCTAATATCCGTTTTTTCTCAGGGTCCGTTTCTGTATTTGCCAGTAATTGGGCCCTGCCCGATATGACCGAAAGAGGATTATTCAATTCATGCGCTGCACCAGCCGCCATTTCCGCCAGCGCCTCTGCATCTGTCTTCTGTGTTCTTTGTTCAATGTTCGATGTTGGACGTTCAATTTTTTGTCCTCTGTCCTCCGTCCTCTGTCCTCCGGTAGTTAAAACCTCTGCAAACCTCTCCGCGAACCACTGCTCCGCCCTGATTGACTCGAGCAAATCCAGCAATATCGCCCCTAATCTTGCTGCCGGCGCGAAACGCTGCGAAATATCGCCTTGCCCTTGTGGTGAGCTTGTCGAACCAGCCGGATGACGAAGCTCGAAAATTATTACCCCCACGGTCCTTCCCGCCGACTGTAACGGGATAAGTTTTGTCCGGCCAAGGTCAAATTCAACCTCGGATTGCTCTAACAGCCAGTCCGCATAATCAGACGCATCGAGAACTTCGAATTTATCGCTTGCTGTTTGTGGGATTAAAACGATATCCTCGGGAACGTCAAACACCGATGTCTTTGTCTTTTGTTGATTCTCAACTATGACTGCTTCGACGCTTTTCGCCGTGTCGGCCCCGATGAGATAAACGCATACCGGCCCCGTCTGGTAGAACCGCTGCCAGCAGATGGCTAACTGCTCCGCGACTTCTATCGCCGTCGTTGTCGAATTGACGTTCGGCAGCAATTCTCTGACAAAATCGTAATGGCTTGCGTTACTCTGCAGGCGGACGCTTTCCTCGGATAATCTTGCGCTCTCCGCGGTAAGCTGGCTCGTTATCTCACGCAATGCGTTGCAGTAAGCCCATCCAGGCCGCAATATTGTCAGGCCCGCTGTTTCACTTTTCTGCCGGACAATTTCAGGCAGATCCTGCTCAACCCGCTGAATCTGCTCGCTCGTCAGGCCTAATCCCGATGTTATCGAGTCGATTGTTTCTGCTGCTGCTTCGTCATAGCTTCCCGACTCGCCGATACCTGACCGGCGGACTATGCAGTCGGCAAGCTCGATGACGCAGGCAATCCTCGCCTGCGGAACAGCTTCTGACAGAGCGCCTGTGTGCTCATGATGAAGCCAGATTCCGAGTATGACCTCGCCCGGAAGGCGCAGCTTCTGGGCGAACCGCTTGCCGATTATCGTGTGGTCTGTCCCGAGGTTTTTCCGCTCAACGAAACAAAAACTGCTCTTTCCCGACCTGGCCTCTTCCAGCAGGGCGTCAAAACTCTTCGGCATTACCTCCTCTAAAAGGAATTTCCCCGTGTCGTGTAAAAGTCCCGCGAGGTAAGACGTTCGTCCATTGAGCGCAGGCGACGCCGCTTGCGCCAGTCGCTCGGCGCAGCAGGCCGCCGCTAACGAATGTCGCGTCAGCTCTCTTCGAAACCCGGTCCTGACGTCCTCTTCAAGACTGCCGTAAATCCTGGCCGACAAAACCGCGTCCCTGATTTCACGCAGCGTTACTGTCCTGAACATTTGTTGAATCCAGGAAACACCCGCACCTGTCGCGGCATTTATGCTTATCCCTTTTTTCCGGCAAAGCTGCAGCGCCAGAATTGTCAAAGCAGGGTCAGATTCGAGTAGTTCCGCCAGTGTAGCGGGGGTAAGCTCCATTCCGGCAAGCTGGGCAAGAAAGCGCGAGACAACTGCAGGCAATATGGGCACTATTTCGCATTGTCCTATTGCCTGCTCAATTTTGTAAACAGCAGATATATCGTTATTCTTTCCCGTCATAAAACCTTTCTAATCACAAATTAAAAGACAGAAAACAGGAAACCGTCGTCTGTTCTCTGTCATCTGTCTTCCGTCCTCCGCTATGACGCCCGCTGAGCTATTTCGAGAGTCGTGCAAATCCTTTTGATTAAATCATTTATATCGAATGGCTTCTTGATAAAGTCCTGTGCCCCGGATTTCAAAAGCTGGTCTATCTCATCCTGCTTGATTACACCGCTTACAATGATGATTTTGATGTTCTCGAACTCAGGATTTCTCCTTATTGTATGGCAAACAATGTTACCGTTTACATCCGGCAGCATATAGTCCAGAAGGAGGCAATCGGGTCTGAAACGATGGGTTTGTATCCCGGCTTCATATCCGCTTGTTGCCGTTTTTACATCGAATCTGCCGTCACGAGTCAGAACTTCCACTAATAAATCCACGATTTCAGCGTCGTCATCGACTATCAGAACCTTCTTTTTACCTGTATCGAGGGCGTCTAAGGGAATGGCGTTTGCCTTCATAAACTTCACTAAGCTGTCGCGTGGTATCCGCCTGAAACGCGACCCCGGTACTCGGAATCCCTCCAGCCGGCCGGAATCGAAACACCTGATTATCGTCTGTTGGCTGACCCTGCAAACATCCGCTGCTTCTCCTGTAGTGAAAAGCTCCTTCATTTTAAGCTCTCCTCTGCAAATTCAATGCCGGTCCTTGCTGCTATTCTATCCAAATTGCCTCATTGCCCTAATTTAACTATCAACCTATGTATTTGTCAAGTAAAAAATTATATTCATTTCAGCCCTTTCATCACAGTCATCCATTATATTATAGGATGTTTGCCATTCATTCGAAAATACCATACGGGGTAAATCAGTGTTTCTAAAAGCGTTTTACCAGGCAAATTCCGGTTGCGGAATTGACGTTTAAGCTTAATAGTGGCTCTACCTGAAAGCCGGCGATTTCGAGCTGTTTGTGTTTACCGGCTGCTGAATGGCCGACGATGAAGCCCAGCGTTGCTCCAAAAAGCACGTCGGATGCCCAGTGGTCGCCGGAATCCATCATTCGCCAGCCAACCAGTGAGGCGGCGATATAGGCCGGTATGCCGACCTTTGGGCCGTAATATTCATCGAGGACCGATGCTGCGCAAAATGAGCTTGCGGTATGCGCGCTTGGGAAGGAATGGTTATCGCCGTTTGGTCGTTCGGTATTGACGATTGCCTTCAGGCCGAATGTTACAGTATCGGTTATGGCCAATGCGCTTAGCATTGTCATGGCCCTTTGCTTGTTTAGCTCGTCGGCGTTTGCGTGACCGAACAGATACCAAATACCAGCCGACCCTATTTGAATTGCGGGATTTCCGATGAGGTCGAATGTCTTGTCGGTTGTGTCGTTGAAGGCGCGATGACGTTCGAAATTATCGTTGAGGTTCCTGTCGGCGTCGGAATTGTGCAGGATAACGCCGGCCCCGCTGGCCAGCAGCAAAGCTGCTATATTATTCGGTTTTATAAACGTCTCGTTTGCGTCGTCGAGAAACCTTGACGCAAAATCGCCGATGTCCGTCGATTCCGCATAAACAGCGTATTGAGGAAAAATAACTATAATCAGCGTAATAAGGTGTCGGCTCATTCCCATTCGATTGTGGCAGGGGGCTTGCTGGATATGTCGTAAACGACCCGATTGACGCCGCGGACCTCGTTGATGATTCTGCTGGAAATGGTGGCCAGGACATCGTATGGGATTTGCGAGAAGTCGGCGGTCATAAAATCGGGGGTTTCGACCGCGCGGATTGCTATTACATTCTCGAAGGTCCTGCCGTCGCCCATAACGCCGACGGTCTGAACGGGAACCAACACCGCCAGGACCTGTGAGATTTTCCTGTAAAGCCCTGCGGATTTGATTTCGTCGATAAGGATTTCGTCGGCTGCACGCAGGACTTCCAGCCGTTTGGCGGTAACCTCGCCGATGACCCTGACCGCCAGCCCCGGCCCTGGGAAGGGATGACGCCAGACAACATCCTCAGGCAGACCGAGGTATTCGCCGACGACCCTCACCTCATCTTTAAACAAATCCCTCAGCGGCTCGACTAATTCGAAGCCAAGCTCTTTTGGGAGGCCGCCGACGTTGTGATGCAGCTTGATATTCGCCGCGGCGTTACCGTCCCGGGCGCCGCTTTCGATAACGTCGGGGTATAACGTTCCCTGGGCTAAGAATCTGGCCCTGGGGATTCGGGATGCCTCGGATTTGAAGGCCTCGATGAATTCTGCGCCGATGATTTTTCGCTTCTGCTGGGGGTCGGTAACGCCTGCCAGTTTAGTAAGAAATTGTTCAGACCAGTCAACGACGCGCAGGTCGATATGAAAGTGGTCGCGAAAGGTCGATTCGACCTCTTCGCGTTCGTTTTTGCGGAGCAGGCCGTTATCGACGAAAATACAGACGAGCTGGTCTCCGACGGCCTTATGAACCAGCGCCGCCGTTACCGAGGAATCGACGCCGCCGCTTAGGCCGCAGATTATGGCGTAAGAGCCGACCTGTTTGCGTATTTTTTCGACGGTTTGGCCGACGAAATCGCTCATTTTCCAGTCGCCTGTGCAGCCGCAGACGTTATAAAGGAAGTTTTTCAAAATCACAGAACCCTTTGGCGTATGTGAGACCTCCGGATGGAACTGGACGCCGAAGAATTTCTTTTTCGGGTATCGCACGGCCGCAAACGGGCAGGTTTTGGTATAGGCAAGACGGGCGAAATCCTTAGGCATATCTTCAATTTGGTCGCCGTGGCTCGCCCAGACGGTAGTCGATTCGGATAGGTTCAGGAACAGGTCGGTTTTGTCAATAATCGAGAGGGTGGTCCTGCCGTATTCCCTGCTTCGGGCGGGTATGACTTTACAGCCGAGGATTTGGCAGCCGAGCTGCATACCGTAGCAGATGCCGAGGATGGGAATGCCGAGGTCGAAGATTTTTTCATCGCACTTGAGCGCGTCTTTGTCATAGACGCTTGCCGGGCCGCCGGAAAGGATTATGCCCCTGGTATTTAACTTGGCAAGTTGCTCAGCGGAGGTATCCGGCGGGACGAGCTGCGAGAAAACATTGTGCTCGCGGACGCGGCGGGCGATAAGCTGGCCGTATTGGCTGCCGAAATCGAATATGGCGATAGTTTCGTTATTCATAATTTGTTGTTCGTCGCTCGTATCTCGTCGGTCGTATTTCGTCGTTCGCGAGGCGAATCGCGTTTAATATCCAAAGGGTAAACTGAACAATGGTATTGATTATAGTAATCGTTCGGCAATAAGCAATTGCGAATGGTTTTTTCACCGCAGATTACGCGGAATTTGCAAAAGAGATTTGCGCCAAAACTGAAATTGATGTCAACTTCGTTATTTGGTAACCAATTGACATCAATTTCATCCCCGGGTGGCCGCTGCATTGGTTTCACAGCAGGGGACCCAGTATTCGATGCTGAGTTCTTAATTTAATCAAAAATCGGAAATTGGAATTCGTAAATCGGCAATTATTTAATCCGATTCCCCTCCGTCCTCCGTTTTCCGTCCTCTGCCCTCTGTCTTCCGTTCTCCTCCCGCCCGCCTGTCCCCGCGCAGGCGGGGACCCAGTATCCGTTGCCTTACCCCTTTACCGCTTTGCGTTTTATATGGCCCCGGCCCTTCTGTCCCTTCACGCCTTAGGCAGGGAGCGTGGCCGGGGTCGGCAAACGCTATCTATCGGAATCTATTAACGATTTTGCCCTTTCCGAATTTTCCTTCCTGTTCCCGGTAAGTTGCCTCTTTAAGTTTGCAACAGGGAATCCATATTTGTTTCACCAAATCGCGCAGCGCAATGTTTCGCCCCGTCACCTTTCGTTTAGGTAACGGGGTTTACCCCTTTACCGCTTTGCGGTGTATATAGCCCCGGTCTCTGGCCGGGGGTGCAGGCGTGAGGATTATTTTTTGTCATTCCCGCGTTCGCGGGACACATTTTATTTGCCCGCCTGCACTCGAATGGTTTTGCCGGGTGATGCCGTTTCGGAATCCAGTTCTTTTGATGAGCGTTTTCAATGTCAGATTAAGAACTGATTATTACAATTATTATATATTGGATTTTTCTTCTTTATCTGTTTGCAATTTTCTTATTTTTTTCTTTATAGCCTGTTTAAGCTTCAATTGGCCTAAGTATGCGGGATGATCTATGTCTATAATAAAAGTATTGTCTTCATCCAAGAGATACTGCATAAATATTATGAGTTCCAAACGCCATCGAATATCCTTATCTTGCGTTTCAAGAGAATGAATGGAATTGTAAACAGTCTCATTTACTATTGGAGTAACCTTCAACATTGACCCAATATATGTATCATCCCAACTTCCCCAAAGCAGATGTTGATGACCAGAGGTGGAAATCTGTATCTTATCTACTTTATGGATATCTTGAATTGTTGGGTCATAACTATAGCAAAGACCTGTCTTTAACATGGCATCCAAACATAAGAGCGTTGCACGACGGTCGATATTCAAAGCTTGAAGATAATCAAGAGTTTGTTCAATTATAACATAGTCCTCTAGACCGCCAGCCTCGTGATGTTTAGCGTCACGAAGAAGCCTTAAAATCCTAAGACATAATAACGGCGTAGATTCAACTTCTGTGTTGAGGGCAAAAACATTCTGCACGAATTCGTTTTGTCCAGTAGGATATATGTTATACCCTTTTCGGATGATTGCCCTTTTTATATCAAACTCTGAAATTTGGTAACCGCTTTTTGCGATGAAGGCTTTAAGAAGATCCACAACTCGAAGATATGGCGATGCAACAATTTCCCGCGAAAGATGTAAACATCTTCGAATATCATTATTTGCAAGGTTTCCGATCCAACTGGAAACAGACCCTGTCTCTAAAAACACATGTTGAAGACAAGTTACGAAACCCTGAAGGTCATCCAATGATAGTTGAATACCTTTTCCGAAAAAATATCCTTTACCCTTTTCTCTTCTCTCATTCTTAAGTATATCTTCAAGGAATGATATCCGACGTTCGACAACAATTCGAGGTTGTGGAGTTGGCAAGAAAAATGCTTCGTTATCAAACGATTGAAGGGCTCCTTGCTGAGATAGTTGCCAACTCGTTTTGTCCGTTATTGGAATAAGAACAAGGCACATCTCGCTTTCATAGATTGAGCGTGCGTATTGGAAGACCTTTTCTTGAAATCGAATACTAAAATGATCTGTGTTATCAAAGACCAAACACGGAACTTTTCTTCGAGAAAAAACGATATGCCGAATCATTCGTCTTATGTAATCTTCGGGATGTTGTTCGCGTCTATTATCAATGTGTGTGCCAAAGATTTCCTTGAATTCAGTTTTATTGGTTTCATATAAAAATTTGTGTGGTCCCCGAATCCAGCGTGTGTATTCATCAAAATACATTCCTTGAAGCTCTTCGTAGGTTGGCCCTCCCTCCCCAAAAAGGGTTTGCTCGAGTTCATCCAAAAGGCAACGATCCAACCATTGAACTACTGTCTCTGTGTCTCCGTGGCTATTTCCTACATCAAGACGAGCAACAATACAAACATCTTGCACTTCCTTAGGTAAAACATAGCGGAAGAACCGATCCATAAATGTCGATTTCCCTGCTCCTTTTGTTCCTACTAACAAGACAAATTCATTTCGTTGCGTTTCGTGTATCCGCTTGATAACTTGAGTTAATGCAGTAGCTTCATTAGTATCTAAATCTCTGACTCTTGTGGCAAGCTCATCAGTAATTCGAATCAGCCTCTCGTCCGCAAGTTGGCTTTCCTTAGTAGTTACAAAACACTTCGCAAGCATCTCAGGATCATCATCTCCAGATATTCGACGGAAGAATGTTGTCATTACACGATCGATATCTTGGGACAAAGGAGAACGTTCTATTAATCTATATCCATTTATAGCCCAAAGTGTCCGACTAAAAGATTTAGCTCTTATTATTTGACCTTCTGCCTCTTGAAAATAGGCACGGAATATGTATTTTTCTACGCGAGACCTTCCAATTAAATCGAAAAATAGAGTGAAATTTTTTTCTACGGACTCTAAGGTTGGGAAAATAAATGCCATACCATTTAGTGTATCTCTTCCATCGCCTAAACGACTTCCCCGGAATATGATCCATTCACGACCATTGGTTACACAAGCTAACTCTGCATTTTTTGCACCACAATATCGAATGGCTTGGATAATTCCATCTAGAGGTAAGGGTTTTTGTCTCAGTACCGGCCCATCGAGTTTATAGGGTTTTCCAGGCGTTCTTTTCGCAATACCTAAATCTGTTCCATCCTGTTTAGCTTCGACCACCATACGCGCTCGATCATCAATCGAAAACTTATAATCAACAAATCCTTCACCCGTGTATTCTTCTGTTGCAATCGCGCTAGGATCCCATCCTAGAACACGTATGAATATGGGGTCAATCATCTTTAAACGTGTATCCTGCTCATTAGAAATTGTAGTAACCCATCTCTGAAGGTCGGGAAGTAGGTTTTTCAAATCTTTATATGCAGCATCTATTCCATCTGCGTTTTGCGATGACATTTTTTCCTTTCATGCTAAAAAAGTAATAACTATGTAATAATTAGATTATAGTAATAACTATAGAAAACCTATGGTCAGAATATCTTAGGACAATCGCCTACTTCTATTTCTTTCTTCTGTCTGCTTATTCTGCGTGCCCTCAAATGTCTTTATCGAAAAAGCTTGTCTAAGATATTCCGGCCGCAATTTTCTGTCAATTTACCCCGCCTGGCCTCGACATCCGTAATCGGGGCTGAAACCTATCCGCCGTATTTTTAACGAAGGTGGATAACCAATTCTCAAAAGGCATAAATAGCTTCATTCAGAGTGTTGAGCATGTCGAATCTCATTATATAATCCTGTTTGTCGCCTGCAAATAAGAATATCAAATTTTATCTCGCGGCCTTATTTCTCCTGTGTTAAAAAGCAATCTTAAATCGACATTCTACAATCGGCAATCCCTTATTCCTTCCGCGCTTTCTGTCAACTATGTCCTGAGAAAAGTCGAAGGAATTTATTATTAAACCCCGCCTTCGGCGGCATCCTCATCCCCCGGATCTCCCCGAGAATCTGCTAACTTGGCCCCGTAACAGGGGACCCAAATCCGCACTTTACGTTATGGTTTTGCACTTTACATTTTACACTTTCAATTGAAACCAATCCGTGTAATCTGTGATTGGATTAAATCGTCAATCGACAATCGAAAATCGGAAATGATTTTAATCCGTCCTCTGTCTTCCGTCCTCAGTCCTCCGGCTGAATCTGTGTTATCTGTCCTGCCTGTCCCGGCAATTCGTAGGCCGGGAAGCGACTTGTGGTGAGTAAAATCGAACAAACGTAGCGCGTCGAAGGACCTGTCCTGAGCGAAGTCGAAGGATCAGAAATCCATTAGTCCTTTTCTTTAATCTATCGTAAGGATAGCTTCATTTCAGCCGGTTCCGGCAAAAGACGGGAGAACAACGCAGTTGGTCTCGTGTGTAAGATGAGGGACTGGCGCACAAATCGTATTTGGAGCACAGTTCGCATTGAGCACACAAAACCAGTTGAAATCTCTGTGCACTCCTTTGCTCTGTGGCTGATAAAAATACAGTGT
>JAFGDN010000005.1 GCA_016932095.1 Sedimentisphaerales bacterium | reverse complement strand
CTCCTTTAAATAACGTTTCTAATGAAGGTTTTCGGCCAGTTTATTGCTTTTTTATGCTATTTTGAGCCTGTCTCATCGGACAGGCTCACAGCCCCTCTTCCGAATAAAAAACCAACCCTTTTTGCAAATATTAACCGCCTCTGGGTTTTAAGTCGTTTGGATGGGCTGCCGGCTGGAAACGCCTGCTCCAGCGCGCCAGGTTCTGCTCCCACATCGGCCGGTTCTCCACCGGCTGGATTTTTCGCAGGGCATCGAGGACAACATTGGGGTCTGTCCCGCCTGTAGGATTTTCCCAGAACGCCTCCACGGTATGAATAACCTTGCTGCCGGGGGCTAAATCCTTTTCCAGAAGGCAGTTGCTAATCACCCATGCCGCCGAGTCAACCTTTGGCCAGCGTAGATAAACGTCCAGCAATTGCACCAAAGCCGCCTCCCTTTGTTCCGGGGTCTGGGCCGTTTCCCGCAGTTTGCCTAAATATTCCGCGGCCTGCTGAAATTGCCCCGTTTTGCTATACAACTGCGCCAATTTTTCTCTGACGGACCTTATCATCTTGCTGCGGTTCTCGACATTCGCCTTTTTCTCAGCCGTCTCGAAAAAAGCTATTCGCTGCTCGTTGGTCAGTTTTTCACTGCCCGGCTGTGATTCAAGCCGGCCAAACCAGCTCTCGATTACGTTGGCGTCGCTGCCGGCAAATATCCTCAGCATCGCCTGCCAGGCCGACTTGCTTTCGGCGTTCACCCCGACCTTGTCCCATAGCCAGTTCAGGTCATCCTTGCCGCCTACTTCTGCGGCAAGCTCTATCACCCTGTTTCTGACCACCTGGCTTCGGTCGTTGACATAATCTCTGGCCAAAAGTTTGAGCGCCCTCGTTTTGTCGATGCAAATAAGCCCGTCAACGGCCGCTTCTCGCGTAAATTCCGATTCATCCTTCAACGCCTGCTCAAAAAGAACCGCGAAACGTCTGGCCGTTTCCGGCTTATAGGCGTTTTGACCGCATAACCTGGCCATCGTTGCCAGCAGGTCGCCCTGCAATGCCCCGTCGCCGCTTTGCTCGGGCTTCTTGTATCTTGCCACTAACAAGTCGAGATATTTGGCGGCCTCTCCCACGTCAAGCCCGCCCGGCTCCAGTAACTTCCGTATGACCTCTGCGCCTTTGTGCGCCTTTCTCGGGTCGCCATCATTCAAATATATGACCGCCCAGTCGAGCGTTTGACTGCGAAGCTCAGGGGAAAGCTGAACGCCTGACGTCGGAACCAGCGCATATTGACAAGCCGCGCCCAGTGCCACAAATAGCTCCTGTTTTACCTCTTCGTCCTGTTCGATGCTGAACTGCGCAGCCAATCGTTCCGCCGAGCTTAACTCCCCCGTGAGTGAAAGCAGCTTCGCCGCGGCAAGACGCACATTTCGGTCGTCATCGGAAATCAGCTTCACCAGAACGGACCCCATCTCGTTGGGCAGTTTCGCCTGTGTTCCTATTCGCCACTGTGACACCTTTTCAAGCGCCCATAACCTGATGGCTTGTTCGGGGCTGTTTAAATATTCGACCAACAGTTTGCTTCGCTGCCCGTCGTCAACAAGACCCGCGTATATTTTGTCGAGTGCATCGAGATACAGTTTTTTCCACTGGTTCTGCTGTTTTTCCAGTTCGTTCAACCTTGCTTCCTGACGAATCATCCATTCCCGCTGAAATCTCTCCATACCCCTTGTTCGCAGCTCAGACAGGATTTGCGCACGGCGCCTCGGGTCTTTTCCGACGGGAACTCCTATAGAGTCAAGGGCATCCGCTGCGGCGGACGAAATCCGCGGGTCCTTATCGTCAATTAGTTCCGACAGCCGGGTTATCGACCTTACATCCAACTGCACTTTCAGGGCATAAATAACGTTTAACCTCGCCTTGACCGGGAAGCTCGAATCCCTGACTATCGGTTCCAGGACGCCGGCTATTTCATCATACTCGAAAAGAAGGGCCGCCTCTGCCGCCGCTCTGGCCGTTGCGCCTTCATCGGTTTTCAAAACCTCCGCCAGGGGGTCAATAAAATCCCGTTTGTTTTTAACCGCCATTCGGGTTTCCCTGCTTGCCGACAACGCTTTGCACACGGCAACTCTCGCCGATTTATTTTCCCCCTGCATCAGGGCATCTATTAGTATTTTGCGGGCCTGTGGATTATCACTGAAAAGCATTATCATTGCGGCATCAATCCTGACATCCTCGGTAGCGCCCCGATATAATGTCTCCTGGTTTATTTTTAGCTGTGTTTCAGACGAGGCCGGTGAAATCAACCTGGTTGATTTAGACGTAACCTTTTCAGGCGTTATCTCCTCCTGACAGCCCGCCAGCGCCAATAACGTCATTAAAATCAGAAGAAACAACCGTCGAATTAACATTGCCGCCACCCGGTTAAATAATTCATTATAGTTCCTGTTTGATAATAATGCCCAGCCCATATATCCGTCAACCGCCGATTCATTAAACAAGTCCTTTTTAGTTAAAATAATCAATTTTACGGCCTCGGGTGAAACTTCCTGTGAATCGCCCGTAACCTCTCCTGGTCAACGTGCGTGTAAATCTGTGTCGTTGATATGTCCACGTGGCCAAGCATCTCCTGAACGCTTCTCAAATCCGCACCGCCGGCCAGTAGGTGCGTCGCGAAACAATGCCTAAGCGTATGGACCGTCAAATTTTTCGCCATCCCGGCCCGCGCCGCGTATCTTTTTATCAGCCGCCAGATTTCGATACGACCCATAGGTCTTCCAGTTCGGCTTAACAGCAAAAAATCTCCGCTAAAGGGCTTCATCAGCTTTGGCCTCAAATCCCTGAGATAATCCAGCGTCGCAGCAGCGGCGATTTTGCCCAGTGGAACCACGCGCTCGCGCATGCCCTTGCCGATACAACGCAGGTATCCAATGTCCAAGTTCAGGTCCGATACCTTCAACCCGGTTAGCTCACTTGCCCGCACGCCCGTCGCGTACAGTAATTCCAGCATTGCCCTGTCGCGGAGGTAAAACTTTTCCTTCCGCGAAGGCGCCTCTAACAAATCCAGTACCTGCTTTTTTGAGCAAACTATCGGCAGTCGCTGCCAAAGCTTCGGCCCTTCCAGAATCGTCGTAAAATCGTCCTCGACTAAGCCGTTTAACCTGCCGAACCGCAAAAACATCCGTATCGCCACTAATGCCCTTTTTACAGACGCTTCGGCCCTGTTACTTCTTGCCAGGGTTACCATATATTTTTGAATCAACGCCGGCGTAACCGATTTCAACTCACTGACTTTGCTGATTTTGCAGAATTCGAGAAAATCCCGTAAATCCCGCCCGTAGCCCTGAATAGTATTATCAGACAATCCCCCTTCGACCGTCAGGTAGCTCAAAAACTCGCTTACAAACCGGCCTAAGGGCAGCTCTGCCAATTTTTTTGTAATCGTCTGCGTCTGTGCCGAGGGCATAGAAAATCTCCGTTAATGCCACTATCAATTTCATCGGCCTTTCACTCAAAAACCCTTTAGATTTCGCAATTTATTTGCCTGCCCAAACCTTGACGCCGACAATTGCACCTGCCATAATTGCGCCCTTATGAATAATCCGGACACCACTTCAGCAATAATACGACGCGTTTTTATTCTAACGTCTTGTTGCCTCTTAGTCGGCTGTTCACAGACGCCGCAAAAGCGAGGTCTTACCGGCTTTCCCGTCCGCGTCGGTATTCAGGGAGAGGAGCCCCTGCCCGTTCACCTCCATAGCGACGCCAATAATACGGTGTTCGTCGAATTCAAACCCTCTGCCGTAACTTTGCCAGTGAAACTGCAGGTCGGCCCAAATGAGCCCCTGCCGGTCGCCCTGCTTCTCGAAAATGGCCAGGTCCTGCCCGTTGAAATCAAAGCGGAGGCAAATTCCCCTCTCGCGGTTGAGCTGCAGAACAAAATATTAACAGTCGAGCTGAATATAAAAGACCCCCTGCCGGTCGCGTTGAACATACCGTCGAGAATTCTCATATTTGCCGGGATTTCAATCGCTGCCATAATCGCCGTTTGCATCGCCATATCCTGCCTGTGCTATCGCAAACAGACCTGATGGCCTTTATTAACCACAAATCGGATTTTGATATTGCAATCATCGGCGGGGGCATCGTCGGGCTTGCGACGGCTTATAAAATCGCCCTAAACCGGCCGCAGCTACGATTAGCCGTATTGGAAAAAGAGCCAAAACTTGCCGGCCACCAAACCGGCCACAACTCAGGCGTTATTCACTCAGGCCTGTATTACAAGCCCGGCTCGGCAAAAGCCAAAACCTGCACCGATGGCCGCAAACAACTCGTCGCCTTCGCCAGACAATATGGTATCCCATACGAAATCTGCGGTAAAATCATCGTTGTAACCCACCCAAAAGAGCTGCCCGGCCTCGAACGCATCTATAATAACGGCGTCCAGAACGGTATCGAAGGTATTCAAAAAATCACTCCCGAACAAATCAAACAAATCGAGCCCTACTGCACCGGCATCGCCGGCTTAAAAATCCCCTGCACGGGCATAATCGACTTTGTCGCCGTCGCGAACAAGCTGGCAGAACTCATGCAAAAGCAAAATCCCGAAAATAGAATCCTCACCTCGCACAAGGCAATCGCCTTCGACAAACAACCCGGCTGCACAAAAATTTTGACAAACCAAGCAACCGTCTCGACGCGCTTCGTTATCAACTGCGCCGGCCTGCAAAGCGACCGCCTCGCCCGCCTCGATGGCGTCAGGATAAAAATGCGAATCGTCCCCTTTCGCGGCGACTACTACAACCTGAAAAAAGAGGCCTGGGGCAAAGTGAAAAATCTCATATATCCCGTCCCTGACCCGCAGTTTCCTTTTTTAGGCGTGCACTTCACACGCGAAATCAAAGGCGGCATTGAGTGCGGCCCAAATGCGGTCTTCTCTTTCAAGCGCGAGGGCTACGGCAAACTCGACTTTAACCTGAGAGATGCCTGGGAATCTTTGACTTATTTGGGAACGTTAAAACTGTTTATGAAGAACTGGCGTTACGGCCTTGGCGAATACGTCAGGGCGTTCTCAAAAACGTTGTTCGTCAGACAATTACAACGCCTCGTCCCCTCGATTCAAAAAGCCAACCTGACGCCCGGCAATTCCGGCGTCCGAGCCCAGGCCGTCGGCGCAGACGGAAAACCAATCGACGATTTTGTGATTGAGGCGCACGGCAGCTCAATTCACGTCCTCAACGCCCCCTCACCTGCCGCAACCGCCTGCTTAGCCATCGCAGACCACATAAATAAACTTGCCGCCGAACAGTTCAAGCTGTAAATAAACGTCCGATGGAAATTATAATCCAGTTCCTGATTATTTTGACCTGACCCCCGAAAACTGTGCCATTGCGGAATAGAGGGTATCCGATAAGATTCATCCGGCCGGTTTCTAACGCCATTTATCACAATGCGGGTGATGTTTCCCTGTTTCGGGGAGCAGGGGCTTTGTTTGCATCTATGCGGTCAGAAACAGAGGAAAAAAGCCGAAAAGCGTATTTTTGGGCTAAAAACGAGCATTGAGAGATTGCGATGAGCCATTATCACCTTACAACGCGGCATTGTAACATTGAGGCACTGCGGCTTTACATCGTGGCAATTTGCAATTGTAGCGATGCAGCAAGTGTTGCAATATGCACCTGTAAGCATTTCTTTCTCGCAAATAACAAGCCCCTCACGTTTCTTATAATTACTTGTTAAATAAGGACTTACCGAAGCGTATTTTTTTCCGCAAACCTTCCTGGCATAGAAGTTGCAACTATTGCTTATGGAGTTCGCTTATGAAGGTTGCAATACCAGTTTGGCAGGACACTATTTCGAGCGTATTCGATTTCGCCGACAAATTGTCGTTGACTGAGATTGAAGGGCAGACAGAAAAGAATCGTCTCGAAATACCTCTGCCCAATGAACCAATACCCCAAAAAGCCGGTCGACTAAAAGAGCTTGATGTTGATGTGCTTATTTGCGGCGCGATTTCAAAACCCCTTGCCTTTTTGATTATTGGCGCAGGTATAAAAATTATTCCTTTTGTAAGCGGGCGGATTGATGAAGTTCTAAACGCTTATATGAGCGGCCGGTTAACGGAGTCGCGGTTTCTAATGCCGGGATGCCGCAGAGGCGCAAGGAAAGGTTTCGCAAGGGGCGGACGCCGTTGCAGATGGCGCGGCGGCCTATAGTAGCAGCGTGTCAAAAATAAGTTGCAGGGTTATGTAAATGTGTTACCGACAGGGACGGAGTCCGTTTCAGAGTAATATTTAATATTCAGGAGCAAAAAATGAAGATAGCAGTAACTTCACAAGGCAATGAACTTTCGAGCTTGGTTGACCCGAGATTCGGCAGAGCAAAATGGATTATCCTTTATGATACTGATAGTGGTCAGTATGAAGCTCACGACAATGTATTAAATCTCAACGCTGCACAAGGGGCTGGCATTCAGACCGCGAAGAACGTTGCTAATCTGGGGGCTGAAGCGGTAATCACGGCCAACGTCGGGCCGAACGCCTTCAGGACCCTTAATGCCGCGGGTGTCAAAATATTTATTGCCGAACAGCAGGCAGTTCAGGACGCGATTGATTCATTCAAAGCGGGGAAATTAAAAGAAGTGAGCCAGGCGAGCGTTGAAGGCCACTGGGTTTAAAATTTAAACCGGGCGGAAAAACCTATGCGCATTTATCTGGATTGCATACCTTGTTTTGTCCGTCAGTCACTTGATGCCGCAAGACATGCGACAAAGGACCATCATATCCACGAACAGGTGGTGCGAGAGGTTCTACGTTTGGCGAACGATTTGGATATGAGTCAGAGTCCGCCGGCAATCGGTCAGCAGATACATCGGCTGGTCAGAGGACTGGTTGGTGTTGAGGACCTCTATCACGAGGTTAAGAGTAAGTTTAATGATATATCGCTGAAGTTGTATTCAAAAATGCGTCAATACATTACCGAGTCCGAAGCTCCGCTTGCCACAGCGGTTCGGCTGGCAATAGCAGGAAACATTATTGATTTTGGAGTCAATGGAACTTTGCGGGAAAGCGACCTTGAAAAGACAATAAGCGAGTGTCTGGCTGCTGATTTTCCTGATACGCAATTAAAACCTTTTCAACAGGCAATTAATGAGGCAGATGAGATTCTCTATATCGCGGATAACGCAGGAGAGATTGTTTTTGACCGTCTGCTGATTGAGCAGTTGCCTATAGAAAAAATTAACGTGGTCGTCAAGGGACAGCCGGTCATAAATGACGCCACAATGGAAGATGCCGTCCTTGCCGGTTTACCCCAGATTGTCGAAGTGATTGATAATGGCTCGGACGCACCGGGCACAATCCTCGAAAGCTGCTCTCAATCCTTCAGGAGGCGTTTCGAGAAAGCCGATTTGATTATAGCCAAGGGGCAGGGCAACTACGAAACGCTTAGCGATGTTCGCAAGAACATATTTTTTATACTGAAGGTCAAATGCCCCGTGATTGCAAGAGACATCGGCTGTGAAGTCGGCCGAATGATTTTCCAGAAAACAAAAGCATTTAAAGGAGAAATAGAAAATGCCACGGTTTGATGGAACAGGCCCGTCAGGGCAAGGCCCTATGACGGGAAGGGGGATGGGTTTCTGCGTTCTGAAAGAATCGCAAGGCGACACGGAACAAGTTGAAGGATTTACGGGAATCGATGGCAGACCTATAAAGGCAGTTGATAAAAATAGATTTCCCGGAAAGGAGGTGATTGATATGCCTTTTGGAGATAGAACGGGTCCTATAGGAATGGGACCAATGACAGGTAGAGCCGCAGGATTTTGTGCGGGTTACCCGGCGCCGGGTTATATGAATCCGGTTGGAGCAATGGGCTTTGTTCCTTTAACAGGTACACCAGTAGCAAGTCCATACGGATTAACTCCATATAGCTATGGCTTGCCTTACGCTTCCGTCAGGCCCTGGTATGGTAGAGGTTTTGGGCGATTTGGCTTCGGCCGGGGATTCGGCCGAGGCCGAGGAAGGGGTCGCGGCAGAGGCAGATTTGGATACCGTTGGTAAATAGTTGATTAGCGTTTAATTTACAGAAAGGATGGATATTATGCCAAGAGGCGACGGGACAGGGCCTTTCGGTCAAGGCCCCGGCACAGGACGAGGAATGGGTCAAGGCCAGGGACAAGGCAGAGGCAGAATGGGCGGGCCTTATGCAGCAGGGCCGGGCGGAAATTGTGTGTGTCCGAATTGTGGAACAACAGTTGCTCACATTGCCGGACAGCCCTGTAATCAAATAAGTTGTCCTAAGTGTGGAACAAAAATGACAAGAGGTTAATTTAATTATGAAAGGAGATTTACTATGCCAGGTGGAGATGGAACAGGCCCAGTTGGAATGGGACCGATGACAGGAAGAGCTGCAGGTTTTTGTGCTGGTTTCCCGGCACCGGGTTATATGAATCCCGTCGGCGGACGCGGCTACTTCGGTCGAGGCAGAGGTTTCGGGGGCCGAGGCGGCGGCCGCGGCTGGAGACACTGGTTTTATGCAACGGGATTGCCCGGCTGGGCAAGAGCCGACTATGGCTATCCCGCCGGTCCCTGGGCAGGCCAGCCGATAACCGCAGAACAGGAAATCGACTCGCTCAAAAAGCAAGCGGAGTACTTCAAGGACACCCTCGAAGATATAACAAAGCAAATAAAAGAACTTGAAAGTCAGCAGGCAGGCAAAAAGTAAGACGGCAAAGTGCTGTTTACCGTAGAAATGCCCGATAGCAGCTTTACGTGAAAACGGCCTGAACGCAGTAGGTAGCTGATTTTTATGTAAAAAATCTTTGTAGAAAGGAAGGACTATGCCGGAATTTGGAAATCCATTCAGCGGTCTTGCAAAAGACCGCAAGCTTACGCAAGAGGAACTGGTTAGGGCGATTCGTTTTATGGTAGCGGCCGAATACGAGGCGGTTCAGTTGTATATGCAACTGGCAGAGTCAGCCGACAATAAGCTGGCAATTGATGTGCTCAAGGACATCGCCGACGAGGAGCGAGTTCACGTCGGTGAATTTTTACGGTTGTTGCACGAGCTTGCGCCGGACGAGCAGAAGCATTACGACAAGGGCTACGAAGAAGTCCAGGAATTAATTGATGAGCTGAAAAAAAGCAGCAAGAATTAAAGAAAAAACAACCGCGGATTTGTGGTTTTCCGGTCTTGGTAAGGTTGCTGTTCGTCTGCGATAACCACAGACGCTAAATTGCAAAGGAACCTTTGATTTTTAGAGATACTGCCGGTGGAAGTTTTGGCCAAGTATGAAAATGGATTCCGTTTTTCAGCCGTCTGCAGAGGATATACCGTTACAACCGGACGTGGTGATGATGGCAATGATGAGCGGGACGGGATGTGGCCGGCGCAGCTTTTCGAGGCCTCTATCGGAATGTGCATCGGCGGTTATGTCGCCAAGTTCTGCAGGGAACAGGGTATCCCATACGATGATATGACGGTTGAGTTGAACCGCCACATAAAAACCGTTCCATCAGGCGCTGCAGCATCGGAAACCAAGGTATCTCGCACAGCCCGAATCGACGCCAAAATTCGCCTTGGTGCGAAACTATCCCGGGAGCAGCAGCAGGGTATATTAGAAGCAGCCGACAGTTGTCATATAACTAAAAGCATCGAAGATGGGATGCAAATTGTCTGTTCTCTGGCCGACGCGAAAGCGGATAACGTGTGAAAATAGTTTAAAGAGGAGCGTAAACGATGCCAATATTCGAATACAAATGCAAAAGGTGCGGACACAAAACCGAGTTTTTGGAAAAAGCCGGCAACTCCGGCAAACATAAGTGTGAAAAATGCGGGAGTTTTGAGTTGGAAAAGCTTTTTTCCACTTTTTCTGCACAAAGCAGTTCTAAATCAAGCGGCAGCGGTTCCTGTCCAACCGGGACGTGTCCATTGAGTTAGAAGGGAGTGTTTATGAAAATTGCGGTAACATCAACAGGCCCGACTTTAGACGATACGGTCGAATCAAGGTTTGGGCGGTGTCGGTATTTCCTGGTAGTTGATACCGATTCGATGCAGTTTGAGGCAATTGAGAATCCCAACATCTCCCTGGGCGGTGGTGCAGGCATCCAATCGGCCCAGATGATGTCTGAAAAGGGTGTAAGCCATGTGCTTACCGGTAATTGCGGCCCCAATGCTTTTCGGGTTTTTGGCGAGGTTGGTGTAGAAGTAATGGTGGGTGTTACTGGTACGGTGCGTCAGGCAATTGAACAATTCAAAGTTGGCAAACTTTCTTCGGCTTCGGCTCCTAATGTTCAGAGTCATTTTGGTATGACTTCGGAGCAGCAAAACCAGTTGCCGCCTTCAACTCTGAATGACCCTCCGATGGCAGGAGCAGGTATGGGCATGGGCCGCGGCGGTGGTTTTGGTGGTGGTCGAGGAATGGGCAAAGGTCGAGGAATGGGTCGAGGCCGTGGTATGGGTATGGGAAGATATGCAGGTATGCCCGGACCTGCAGGTTTTGAGACCGGCCAGCCGACTTTTGTCCCTTCAGACCGTGACCAGGAATTAGCAGCATTAAAAAAGCATGCTGAAATCCTACAGCAACAAAGGCAGCAAATTGAGAAAAGAATATCTGAGATAGAAACCGGTCACAAAGCAGCGGCTTTTGTCCAGGCCGACAAGTGCACGGGTTGCGGCATTTGTGTTGATGTCTGTCCCGTCAATGCTATTCGGGTGAACAAGCAAGCTACCGTGAACCAGGATTTGTGCACTGCCTGTGCTGCCTGTGTTTCTGCATGCCCCAACGGCGCCATCATAATTACGCAAAATGCCGGCAAATAGGATCTGACTATTTTCAGACATCTGAATTTTATAAAAAATTGTATGAGCAGACAACTTTGTTAATAATTCCCTGCTTTTTAGTTGTTTAACCGGCAGCATTGAAACAGGTTGGATATACGTTGGATAACGAAATACTCGAAAATAACAAAAGGTATCTCGAAAGGAAAAAGCTTTATAAAGATTTTGGCTACGACATAGATAAGGAACGGGATTCCATATTAGAAAAGGCAAAGCCGCTCTATGGGAAAATCCTGGAGGCCGGAACCGGTAAAGGGTATTTTTCGCTTGCTTTGGCAAAACAGGGATATTCTTTTGTTTCCTTCGATATTTCGCAAGAAGAACTCCATTTCGCCGAACTCAATCTGGCATATTATGGCGTTGATAAAAACGTATGCTTTAAGGTCGAAAACGCAGAACACACAAGTTTTGCCGATGAAAGTTTCGATGTAATATTTTCCGTCAATACCCTCCATCATTTGCGCAATCCTTTCCAGGTAATAGATGAGTTAATCCGCATCCTTTCTCAAAAAGGCAAACTTATCCTGGGTGATTTTACAGAAGAGGGTTTCAGAATTATGGATAAAATCCACACCCTCGAAGGTAGAACACATGAGGTAAGAAAGACAACGCTTTTGGATATTGAATCATATCTTGTGAAAAAGGGTTTCTTAGTGAAAAAGAAAGAAAGCGTGTATCAACGTGTCCTTTTAGCCGTGAAGGAGCTTATGTAAGGTCTATGATTATATCGGTTGCAAGCGGCAAAGGCGGGACCGGCAAGACCACGATATCAACAAATCTGGCCCTGTCTGTCTCAAGGGCCGGACAACAGGTTCAATACATTGACTGCGACGTCGAGGAGCCCAACGGCCATATTTTTTTGAAACCTGTTATAGACGGCGCTGAGGACGTTACTGTCGGTGTGCCTGAAGTCGATTTGAAAAAGTGTACCGGCTGCGGCAAATGCGGCCAGCTTTGTCAATATAGCGCAATCGTCTGTGTGAAAGGTTCCGTTCTTGTTTTTGAGCAGTTGTGCCATTCCTGCGGCGGATGTATGGCAGTTTGTCCGGCAAATGCTATTGCGGAAAAACAGCGGAAGATTGGAATTGCCGAATTCGGCAGCTCATACGGAATAGCTTTTGGTCACGGCAAGCTGAACATCGGTGCAATACAAAGCCCGGCGGTGATACGGTATGTTAAAAGAAAAATCAAAAACGACAGCATAGTTTTGCTTGACGCCCCGCCCGGCACGTCGTGCCCCGTCATAGAAGCCGTCAAAGGAAGCGATTTTGTTCTGCTTGTTACAGAGCCGACTCCGTTTGGCCTGAACGACCTTGAGCTGGCGGTTGGAGTGGCAAGAGAGCTGAACCTGCCTTTTGCCGTGGCAATCAACCGCAGCGATATTGGCGATGACAGAGTAGTGCGATATTGTCAGAAGGAAGGAATCGAGGTCCTGCTTGAGATACCCAACGACAGGAGAATCGCTGAAAGCTATTCCCGCGGGGAAATGATAATAGAGTCGATTCCGGAGTATTCTACAAAGTTCCTGCAATTATACGAACGAATAAAAAGCACGGCAGGTGTCAAATGAAAGAAGACCCTGAATTTATGGAGCGTATAAGCCGCGATATAAACGCCCGCAAAGCCGCCTGCAAAATCCTGCAAGTTGAGGAAAACGCAGGTAAAAAAGAATTGAAAAAGGCGTATCGAAGAGCAGCGATTCAATACCATCCTGACCACAGCGGAAATACTACTGAGGCAAACAGGAAGTTTACTCTGGTAAGATGCGCGTACGAGCTTCTTGCCTACGACAAACCCTGCGAAAGAATCCTGGCGGAAATCGATTCCTGGCCGGGAGTGCCGGCCGATAATGAATACCGGCTTGATAATCCCTGGGGGCATTTTTTGTGGTGGAGAGACAAATTTTTTGATTCCAATCAGAAAAATGACAAGAAACGAAAGAAAGGAAAATCCTGTATCTGACACCCCTTAAGGACTTAAAAGGGAATTCGTATTGTGAAGGAATTAGTTGTAATAAGCGGAAAAGGAGGGACGGGGAAAACCAGCATAGCAGCAGCATTTGCTTCGTTGGCACAAAATGCCGTTTTGGCGGATTGTGACGTGGATGCCGCCGACCTGCACCTGGTTCTGTCGCCGACTATCAGGCAACAGTCCGACTTTTCAGGCGGCAAAAAGGCCTTTATTAATACTGATAAATGCGTTGGCTGCGGCAAGTGTGCTGAAATGTGCAGGTTTGAAGCTATACATCTTAATGGACAGGCAAATGACGTTGTAGAAAAGACATACACCGTGAATCCCTTTTCCTGCGAGGGTTGTAAGGTATGCGTTGAGTTTTGTCCTGTAAACGCGATTTCATTCGAGCCGGCCATCAATGGAAAGTGGTTTGTTTCCGATACTCGTTTCGGGCCTATGATTCACGCGAAACTTGGTATCGCAGAAGAAAACAGCGGCAAACTGGTTACCCTGATAAGGCAAAAAGCCAAAGAAATTGCCGCAGAGCAGAAACGTGATTATCTCATTGTTGACGGCTCGCCGGGTATCGGCTGTCCGGTTATCGCCTCCATAACCGGAGCAGATTTAGTGCTGGTAGTTACCGAACCGACGTTATCGGGCAAGCACGACCTGGAAAGAGTGGCCGAGCTGACGAAGAATTTCGGAATCGAAACATTGGTTTGTATCAACAAATATGACATCAATCCGCAAATGAGCGACCTTATACGCGAGGATGCAGTGAAAAGAGGCCTGAAAGTAGTTGGGGCCATACCTTACAACGAGGCCTTTACGAAGGCCCAGATAATGAAGGCAACAGTGATTGAATACACCGGCGGCGATATAGCGGAGAAAGTAAAAGCATTGTGGAGAGAGGTTGTCTATGCCCTCGGCTGAGGTTAAGGGGCCTTTGGAACAAGGGCAAGCGTCACATTATGGTTTTGGCAGGATAGCCGAACACTATGACGACTGGTATAAGTCGGCGCGTGGTTCTCTTTACGACCGTTTGGAGAAAAGAGCAGTTGACAAATTACTGGCCAGGAGAAGATACAATGGGCAGTTATTAGAAGTTGGTTGTGGAACGGGCCATTGGAGCGAGTATTTCAGCGGCAAGGGATTTGAGGTAACAGGAGTTGACATCTCTGCGGATATGATAAATGCTGCACAAAGAAAAAATATAGTCAACAGTCAATTTAAAATTGCTGACGGGGAGAACCTTCCATTTGCCGAGCAAAGTTACGATATTGCGGCGGCAATAACAACTCTTGAATTTGCATCCAACCCGGCAAAGATGCTTTCCGAAATGGCCCGCTGCGTGAAGAAAAACGGGGGAATAATTATCGTAGGTGTTTTAAATGCCTTGAGCAGGTATAACCAAAAAAAGAAGAACAAGCCGGGCAGTGTGTATTCGTCTGCAAACCTGTTTTCGCCGCAGCAGATACACAACTTGCTGGCGCCGTTCGGCAAGCCGAATATTTTGATTGCAGGATTTGTTCCGGACAGAAGCTGGTTACTGTGGCTGTCAGCGTTATATGAATTTGCGGGCCATTTTATATCCGGCAGGCGTGGTGCTTTTATCGCTGCGAGGGTCGATTTATGAAAGTGCAGGCGGAAATAAGCATTTATCCTTTGAGAGTCAAAAGTTTGTCCGAACCCGTGGAAGCGTTCTGCGAAATCCTTCGCGAACGCGGATTAGAGGTAAAAACGACGGCAATGAGCAGTTTTGTGTCGTGTGAATCAAATGACTTGTTCGGCGCCTGCCGGGAGGCCTTCGAGCAAATAGCTGAAAAATATGACGCGGTATTGAATATGAAGGTCTCAAACTCTTGTCCCGTGCGCACACACGATTAGCGCTCTAAAGGAAATATCAATATGGAAAAGCAAATCGCAGAAACAGAACAGAATTTTAAAAAACAGATGGAAATCGAACAGCAGCAGATTCGTCAGCGAATGGGCCGCATTAAGCATAAGATACTTGTTCTTTCGGGCAAAGGCGGCGTTGGAAAAAGCACCGTTGCGGTTAATCTCGCCGCTTCACTGGCGCTTAATAACAGCAAGGTCGGCCTTCTCGATATAGATATCCACGGGCCAAGCATACCCAGGATTCTTAATCTCGAAGATAAGAAACTTACCGCCTTCGGCAATACCATAATGCCTGTGCCGGTTTCAGCCAACCTGGTTGTTATGTCAATCGGGTTTATGCTAAAGGATAAAGATGACCCTGTTATATGGCGAGGCCCGATGAAATATCAGGTGATAAAGCAGTTCCTCAAGGATGTCGAATGGTCGAATCTGGATTACCTGATAGTGGATTCTCCCCCCGGGACCGGCGATGAGCCGCTTTCCATTGCCCAGCTTATTGAAAAACCGGACGGCGCAATCATCGTTACGACGCCTCAGCAACTTGCGATTACTGACGTCAGAAAAGCGGTATCGTTCTGCCGGCAGCTTGATATGCCGGTTATCGGCGTCATTGAAAATATGAGCGGCTTTATATGCCCAAAATGCGGAGAAAAAACGGACATATTCAAATCAGGCGGCGGTGAAAATATGGCACTGGAAATGAATGTCCCGTTCCTGGGACGAATTCCAATCGACCCGCAGATAGTGAATGCCTGTGATTCAGGAGAGCCATACATTCAGCGATACAGCCAAAGCCATACCGCCAAGGCCTTCAATGAAGCAATTAAGCCCATATTAGCGCTCGAAAAAACCAGTTCATTGCAGAAAGGAGACCAGAAAATGCGAGTAGCTATCCCAATAAATGACGGCAAGTTGAGCCAACATTTCGGCCATTGTGAAACCTTTGCGGTCATTGATACGCAGGGCAATGCGAATATGCCCTTGAAACGCCAGGATGTTGCGCCGCCGCCGCATGAGCCGGGATTGTTGCCAAAATGGCTTCACGATATGGGAGTGAATGTAATTATCGCCGGCGGTATGGGGCAGCGTGCCAAGCAGCTATTTGACCAGAACCAGATAGAGGTGGTCATAGGCGCTCCTGTTGATACGCCTGAGAATCTTGTCTCGGCTTATCTAAACAAGACCCTCCAGACCGGTGATAATATCTGCGACCATTAAACGTCTGTCCCGTTTATGCAATATACGGACAAGGAGCTCGAACATTTTATGAAGCCCCGCAATGCCGGAGAAATCCCGAATGTCGATATTCGTATAACGATACTGATTGACGACAAAGCATCACGGACAGATTTGAACGCCGAGCATGGTTTGTCGCTATGGATTGAATATGGAGAAAAACGAATTCTCTTCGATACCGGCCAAAGCGACAACCTGTTAGGAAACGCGGAAAAACTGAGCGTCGATTTGGCTCAGACGGACGCAGTTGTTATAAGTCACGGCCATTATGACCATACGGGCGGACTGTCTGCCGTTCTTGATATTGCGGCCAAAGCAAAGATTTATTTGCACCCTGCAGCAATCGAAACAAAGTTCAGTCGAAAAACCTCAGGGGCAAAATCGATTGGTATGTCCGATTCTGCAAAAAAAGCCGTTAAAGACCGCCATGTCATCTGGACAGTGACGCCGGCTCAATTATTTACCGGAATGGCTGTAACCGGGCAGGTGCCGCGTATAAACGACTTTGAAGATGTCGGAGGGAATTTTTTTCTTGATGAAAACTGCCAAAAACCTGATGAATTATTAGACGACCAATCATTATTTGTCGAATCGGCAAGGGGATTGATTGTTGTTCTTGGCTGTGCCCATGCCGGGGTAGTCAATATTCTGAATTATGTGGCGGAATTAACAAATCAAGGTCATATCTACGCCATTATAGGCGGGACGCATCTTCTGAATGCTTCCTTAGAGAGAATAGAACGTACGATTAAAGCAATCAAAAGATATAATATGCAGCAGGTCTGCCCGGCCCATTGCACCGGCAGCGAAGCCGTAGCTGAATTCCGCAATGCCTTTGCGGAACAGTGTGCCGAGTGCGCCGTGGGAAAACGTTTTGAATTCTGACTGACTGATTAAAGAAAAACAAAACATATTGTTCTTGTGTGTACGGTTTGTCTATGTCAGAACGACGAATGACTGTAAATACGAAAAAACTCGACTGGGAAAATCCTTCACTCCTTTGGAGGATTGAGGATTTCTTTAAGGGACTGTTCGGTGAGAGGTTTCTATACAACACGTATGTAGATGTGTTCCAGCTGAAAGGCCTCGAAAGAGCGCTTGATTTCGGGTGCGGGGGCGGAGTATGCTCGCGGCTTATCGCAAAAAAGCTGTCGGGAACCGGCCATCTGACTTGTGTCGATGTCTCCGCTTATCAAATTTCCAAAGCCAGGAAAAAACTGAAAAGGTTTGTCAATGTAGATTTCATAGTTGGAGATGTAACGGAATCTGATGCCCTCCATTCTTCCTACGATATTATTTCGATTTTTCACGTTCTTCACGACATTGAACCAGCAAAGAGACAAACCACTATAAATTATCTATCCGGAAAACTGACGGAAAACGGTAGGTTATACGTCTGCGAGCCAACCAGGCAATCCCATGGTATGAAACCGGAAGCCGTCCGGTTGCTGATGTCAGGGGCCGGACTGGCTGAGAAGCGTAATAAAACAAAGAAATCATCCTATGTTGGAGAATTTCAGAAGGTTACCAAACAAGTCCCATACTGAGCCGAGCGAGGATAAGCAAAGCTATGAATGAAATTATAATGCGGCCGATAGGTATTATTCGTTCACCGTATAAACAAATGCGAGATATACCAATTCAGGGCGTTTTCAAGCCGGAAGTCAAGGCGCACATCGAACTGAAAGCCAAATATGCCCCCGGGCTCAAGGACCTGGAGGGCTTCAGCCATGCAATTGTAATTTATTATTTTCACAAATCTGAAAAAGAAGAGGTTGTTTGCCGGCCATTTCTGGAAGATAAAAAACACGGCATATTTGCCATAAGAAGCCCCCATCGGCCAAATCATATCGGTCTGTCCGTAATGAAAATCGAGAGCATAAGGAATAACAAATTACATTTCAGTGAAGTCGATGTGTTGGACAAAACACCGGTATTGGATATCAAGCCCTATGTAAAGCATTTTGACCACCGGAAAAGTGTCGATTCCGGCTGGTTAGACAAGCACCTGGAAAATGCTTGAAGCAATAAGTCGTAAAAACGACCCATTGAGGCCCCCAACGGCAATAAAGCACTTTTTTCAATGAAGCGGGAAAATATATTTTTCAAAATTAACCGGTACTTTTGCCGCAGGTTTCTAAGCCGTTGTTGTCAGGTGATGTAATTCGCTGTGGCAACGCATTTTGGTAAATTGAATCGGAGATTGAAATGAAAAATCTTGTTCCAGCAAAGGTGTTCTTGACAAAGGGTGTGGGCAGGCACAGGTATCAGTTGAAATCGTTCGAAGAGGCATTAAGACAGGCAGGCGTGGCACAGCAGAATCTGGTTCAGGTCTCGTCTATACTGCCTCCGCGGTGCAAAGTCATCAGTCGTGACAGCGGCTTAAAGAGATTTACGCCGGGACAGGTATCCTACTGCGTGATGGCGCGTTCGGACACAAATGAGCATGGGCGTTTAATCGCTTCTTCAATAGGCATCGCTGTTCCCAAAGACCGCAACAACTGGGGATACATCAGCGAAGTTCACGGTCAGGGAATGAACGAAAAAGAGGCCGGCGATATGGCTGAGGATTTGGCCGCAGATATGCTCGGAACAACTCTTGGGCTTGAAGTTGACCCTGATAGAGCATGGTCTGAAAAAGAGCAGGTTTATAAAGCGAGCGGCCTGATTATCAGAACCTCCAATATTACGCAGGCAGCAAGAGGCCACAAAGGTCTCTGGACAACGACTGTTGCCATCGTAATGTTTTTGCTTGACTGATATGCCCGGATAAAGAATGTGAGGTTATTCATAGTCATTACGCAAAAAGGAGGATAGAAATGCCGACATACCAGTATAAGTGCCAAAATTGCGGCTATGTGTTTGACAGATTCCAGAGCATGAGCGCTAGGCCACTAAAAGAGTGCCCGCAGTGCAATGGTAAGGTTCAGCGTTTAATCAGCGGCGGAGCCGGTGTAATTTTCAAGGGTTCGGGGTTTTATGCAGTAGAGCATTCCTCTCAAAATTCTCCTGCCTGTGGACGGGGTCAAACCTGTTGCGGCAGAGATACACCCTGTGAGAAAAAACCATGTGAATGAAAATTTTTGTTAACACGCTGTAAAAACATATCAATGGAAAACTTACTGGACTGGATAAGCGGGAAATCACAAGTCAAATTCGAAGAATATGAAGGAACTAATTCGGTTGTGCATACGGTTGAGAAACACACGGAAAAAAGTTTTAAGGTTATGTGGCCGGGAATGAAAAGTTCCGGGGTCCCGGCACAAGAAGTTATTCGGTTCATACGGGAAGAGTTACCCGGCTATTATGATTATTACGTAAAGATAAAAACCTATGTGGACAGGCACAAAATTCCCCAGGCAGAAATCGAAATCCACGGAACAATTGGTCTTAGAGGAAATCCTGGCAGGTATAATCCGTTTGATACAAGGTTTTTCATCAAAACTGAAAGAAAAAAATAGTCAACAGATGAACCTTAATTCTGATTCGCCATAAAGACAGAGCGGGATAATGACCCGGAAAGATACCGGCAGAAATAACTACATATTTGGCCCGGTTCCATCCAGAAGATTAGGCCGTTCGCTTGGGATTGATTTGGTGCCTTTTAAGACGTGCACCTATGACTGCATCTACTGTCAGCTCGGAAGAACAACCGATAAAACAACACAAAGAAAGGAATGGGTGCCAACCGGCGACGTTATCAATCAGCTCTCGGGAAAACTTGGCTCTAACCCCGATTATATAACTCTATCGGGCTCAGGCGAACCTACATTGTTCTCGCATATTGAGGAGCTGATTTCCGGAATAAAAAGCATCACCGATGTTCCGGTAGCCGTGCTTACAAACGGGTCGCTGTTGTGGATGCCGCAAGTCCGAAAGGCCCTCAAGACCGCCGATTTGGTCGTTCCATCGCTCGATGCGGGAAGCGACCGTATATTTCAATATGTCAACAGGCCGCATCCGGATATTTCGTTCACAAAGATGCTGGAGGGATTAATCAAGTTTCGCGAGGAATATGACGGCCAATACTGGCTTGAAGTATTTCTTTTGGCCGGTATAACTACAACCGAAATGGAAGTCAGCGGGCTAAGGGCCTTTATAAATTCCATAAGACCGGATAAAGTGCAGACAAATACTGTAAGCCGGCCGCCCGCTGAAAGCTTTGCCGAGCCGGTCCCCCGGAAAGAGCTGGAGACCATAACCAGGAAGCTGTATGACAAAGCAGATGTTATTGCTGACTACCGAGGAGTGCATAAAGCAGAGTATTTCTCGGCTAAGCGTGACGATATATTGACGCTTCTGAAGCGTCGCCCCTGTTCTGTTGAGGATATCGCTGCAGGTCTCGGTATTCATCGCAATGAAGTTGTCAAATATGTAGAAGAATTATTGACCGAAGGCAAAATTGCGGCAAAACCACAGGGTAAACATCTTTATTATAACGCCATAATATGATCCCTGTCCGTCCTTATTACAGGACAATACACTTGTTTTGAAAATGGGCGATTAAAAAGCTATCGGCGTTGCTATTTCTACAACCTGCATCTAAAACCAACCGGCGACAGGTGTTTCACCGACAAGAACTTTTATCCCTACCCATTGTCAAGACAGAAAACGGGAGAATTTAAGATGGATTCACCGCCGTCTGTTACAGCAGTTAGGACGCAGTGAGCCCGAAGTGCGACCGGAATACCAACTGCTACGCTGTAAACTTCGGCAGGTATGCGATACCCCAGTGCTGATGAAGCCGCTGATTATTATACAACTCAAAATACCGGCCAAGACCGTATCTGGCCTCAGCCACCGTCTGATAGTCACGCAGATAAACCTCCTCAACCTTTATTGTCCGCCATAACCGTTCCACAAAGATGTTATAAAACACCCAGCCATTGCCATCCATGCTGATTTGAATATCCGCTCCCAGCAACACATTTGTAAAATCATCTCTGGTGAACTGGCTGCCCTGGTCCGTATTGAATACTTCAGGTCTGACAAAATCCAATGCCTGTTTCAAAGCAGTAACGCAAAATTCAAATTCGAGCTTTATTGATATTTCCCAGCTCAGCACATACCGGCTGAACCAGTCCATTACCGCCACAAGATAAAGCCAGCCGCGATACATACGAATGTATGTTATGTCAGCCGACCATACCTGATCAGGCCGGGCAATCGTAATCCCCTTAGCAGGTATAGGTATATCTTGTGCTGCTTGTCTGATATGCTCAAACAACGCTTACGACGCGTATAAACCGCTTCCAGCCACATCTGACGCATCAATCGCCGGACGCGTTTGTGATTGACATGATGGCCCTGACGGCACAGGTATTCGGTCATCTTGTCTATGCCGTAAAACGGCGTCCCAACGTATTGTCTGTCTATCAGCTTCATTAACGTCTCGTTGTATCCCGTATCACACCGCCTTTTATAATATAAACTGCTTCGGTTCAGCCCCAGTAACTCACATTGTCGATAGATGAATATCTTCTTATTGGCCGGCTCTATGGCCTTACGCTTCTGCTCAAGCGTCAAGGCCAGATTTTTTTTTGAGCCAGTCAAGCTCTACCTTCAACTGGCCTATCTGCTGGTATAATTCCGAAGTCAGCTTTTCCTGCTCCTGCTTTTCGTCATCTTTTCGCCTGCTGAATATCTCCGGCAGCAGTTCCAACAGCTGCTTTCGCCATTTTGCAATCTGAGTAGGATGAACCTCATACTCGCTTGCAAGCTGGGCTATGGTCTTGTCGCCTTTGGCTGCTTCAAAAGCAACCTTTGCTTTGAACTGGGCCGCGTGATTGCGTCTCTTGTTTTTCATGAATCTGTCTCCTGAAACTGTTATCGTCTCAGGCGGCAAATCCACCTTAATTCACCTCAATTTTGCGCCCAGTTTTTGGGGAGGATTATATTCGTCCCATTCCTGAACCTTTATACCCTAATAGATTACTCTATACGGATGTTTTTGCCAAAAAAATTATACGTTTCAAAAAATATTTTCATTTTTTGCTTGACTTTTAAAGAAAATTTTGTAGCTTCTCTCATGTT
>JAFGDN010000001.1 GCA_016932095.1 Sedimentisphaerales bacterium | reverse complement strand
CATGAGTAGCATCCTTGCCTTTCTCTGTAACGTTCAGCTACTCATGTTATCGGTTAAATATACCTCATTTTGTTAGAGGCTCTAAATCAAATCCTTATCTTAAGGCTGAATCTTTTCGGGTTACTTCTTTATCCAAGTTTGCTTTAAATCGGGCCAAAGCAACGGCGAGTTTTTTATCCGACAAAGCAAGGATTTGGACCGCCAGGACGGCTGCGTTTCTTGCCCCCGATTTGCCTATGGCGACCGTGGCCACGGGCACTCCTGACGGCATCTGAACCGTGCTTAATAACGCATCAAGCCCCGCCAGACCTTCTTTCGCGGCAAGCGGAACGCCGATAACCGGAAGGGTCGTCCAGCCCGCGATTGCCCCTGCCAGATGCGCCGCCATACCCGCGGCGGCTATTATGACCTTTACGCCCTTTTTGGCCGCCGACTGGGCGAAACTCGCGGCTACCTTAGGCGTGCGATGGGCCGAGATTATACGGACAACCGGCTGTATGCCGAAATCCTTGAGCGTATCGATACAGGTTTGCATCAGGGCCAAATCGCTGTCCGAGCCCATTACCACCGCTACTGTCGTTTTATCAGCCATTTTATTTATTGCCTTTCGCGTTAACAGTATATTAACGTTTGAAATATGATATAATCATAACGCTCGGCAGCGGTAATAGCAAGCAACGGGTATGAATATGCAAAAAAGAAGACCGATAGTGGCCGGTCAGTTCTACCCAGACCGGAAAGACCAGTGCATTGACGAAATCACTCAGTGCCTCGAAGAGATAAAATTAACGCCGCACCTGCCTGACGAGATAGTCGCCGGTATCGTCCCGCACGCCGGCTGGACGTTCAGCGGGGCGACCGCCGCCTTTGTCTTTGCCGCAATCAAACAGCGTCATCCGAAAGTCGATACATTCGTTATATTCGGTGCTGCCCACGGTTATTTGGGCCAGCCCCCCGCGGTTTACGACAAGGGCGGTTGGCTGACCCCCTTAGGTGAAATTGCCATCGATGAAGAGCTTGCCGCGGCAATCCTCGAAAGCAAAACGGCCGTCAGCGACTGCGACGCCCATAATAGTGAGCATAGTATGGAAGTCCAGGTCCCGTTTATTCAGCACCTTTTCCCCGATGCGAAGATACTGCCGATTCTCACGCCGCCATCTGAACAAGCGATACCTTTAGGTAAAATTGTCGCAAGCTTAATCACAAGCGACGACGAAAGGAAAATCGTATGTCTCGGCTCAACCGACCTGACCCACTACGGGCCTCGTTATGGTTTTACGCCGATGGGCGCTGGCAAAGAGGGATTAAAATGGGCAACCGAGGTCAATGACAGGCAGTTTATCGATTTTGCCCTGAAGTTACAGCCTGAAAAGCTGTTAGAAACCGCAGCCGAAAATTACAACGCCTGCGGCGCCGGCGCGGCAGCAGCGACCGTTACTGTTGCCAAAGCCCTCGGTAAAACCAAAGGAGTTCTCCTCGCTCATACCAACAGCAACGAAATAATGCTCAAAAAAATGGGTGTCTCCAGCCGGGAATCCGTCGGCTACGCTGCTATTGTCTTTTAAGACCGGTACACAAACGCACAAAAATAAGATAGTTTGCTGTCAGCATGCTGTACATATGAAGCCGACACAAAAATTTGTTGACATTGCTCAGATTATGAATTATGTCGGGTATGTTATGGAAAATAGAGGACACATACTGGAGAAAAGATTATGAATGGCCAAAAGTTTTTTTTATTTATCGGAGTCATTCTTCTCTCGATATGCCGTCTTGTTTTTGCGGCCGGTGATTTCCCCAATCCGAATCTGAATAACGACGAAACAGCCGACTTTTACGATTTTGCCATACTTGCAAATAACTGGCAGCAGACGGGAACCAGCCTTGCGGGTGATTTCGATGACAGCAACACCGTTGATATCGATGACCTGACAATGTTTTGCTGGTTTTGGCTTGCCGAATACAGCGAATATCAGCAGTGTCAGGGAATGCGGATTGATTTGGACAGCGACGGCATAATTGCCTTTGAGGATTTGGCGGAATTAGCACAAAACTGGTTATTGTCGGGCACGGGACTTACAGGCGATTTCGACGACAGCAATTCAGTTGACTGCAACGACCTATCCATATTCGCCGATTGCTGGCTTTGTGGCTCACGACCTGAAAGTATTTGGGAGCAATTCAAAGCGGCTTTAGCCGCAGGCGATGTAAATACGGCACTTACCTTCATAGCGGAAACTTCAAGAGATAAATACACAGAGGTATTTCAAATCATAGGAGGCAGATTGCCTGATTATGCAGCCGGTATGGGCGATTTAATCTTAATATCGAACTCGGAAACAGATGGTATAGCCAAATATGAAATGCGTCATCAAGCCGGCTCGGAGACATATCTCTTTCCGGTTATATTTAGAAAAAATGAGCAAGAAATTTGGCAAATATATGGTTTTTGAGAGTTATTCGAGACATACACAATGACAGAACAAGACACCGAAAAAAAAACAAATAAACCACGAAGGGATTGGATTGGCATTGTTCTTGATGTAATTGCCCTGACGCCAATAGCAATTGCAGTATTTATTGGAGGAATGTATTTGTTTCCAAGAATCGGTCGTTTTATGCCTTTTTGGTTTGCTAATTGGTTCGCGGGCATTGCAGGACCTTTTCTGGTTTTGGGATTTGACATACTCTGGATTATCGGAATGAAAAAGTGGCAACCAAAGAGTGACCAGATAAGAGTGCTTAAAAAAATTATTTCTGTAACTATTTATGCATTTTCTGCATCAGTATTGGTTTCCTGGTACATAATTTATCTTTTTGATCACGTATGGTGAGGGAAAAGAAATGAAAAAATACGAAATTTTAACCAACCTTATAATAGCCGTCATTATTTTAAACTTCAGCAAAATCGCCTTTGGTTTTGGCAACAAACTTACACATCCGGCACTGACAAACAGCATAACAGAGGGGGCGGTGGTCGATAGTTACTTGAAAAATCAACTGGGTATGTCTAATGGCATTCAAACGCAATTGAAATATCAGCCCGATTGGTATCAGATGTATATCGAATATAGGTTAAAAAGAGGTGATTATTCACTTGGTGGGAATAACAGACAGGTTTTTGAATGGATGAAGGCAGGAAGCGTTATCGAAGACGAAGACCTGGAAGCTTGGTACTTTTTTCCCAGCATTCGACCCCGGCATCATTTTCACGACCCGATTAATAATGTTGGATTAGATAATAAGTACGACCACCCTAATTATTCAAAATTATTTGCATGGGCAACCCATTTTTACCCTGCGGAATTTGATGTGACAGGACAGTCGGCCAAAACCTGGGCTATAAAAGGTTATGCTCAGCAGGGACCGACGGATAATATTCAATGCTGGGATGATACGAGAGAAAATTTTTATTCGGCATTAACCGACCCTAAATCCCTTTGGCGGGAATATTGGCTTTCCGCTACGTTTCTTGATTTGGGTTCTATAATGCATCTGATTGAAGATATGGGTGTCCCTGCTCATACACGCAACGATTTTCTTTTCGGTCATTATCAGCCGCCATTGGGTTTTGGCAATGATTTTGAAAACTGGGTAGAGAGAATAGTTGGGCAAAACGGCGGGCAATGTCCGTGGTCGGGAAGCGGGCCTGTAGCTTTTGATAAATTAACCAAATATTTCGATGCGAATGCTTATGCAGGTGATTATTTAGGCGACGGCATTTTGCCGCCGAATATTTGGGGCTTTCTGAATGCAGCAATTATCAGTTTTTGTCCTTGAGCACGATGTTTGGCTGCACGGGGGTAAAATATCAATTTCCCCACCCTGCGAAAGAGAATATGGAGCCGAATCTGCTTGTGCCTGTGACACTTGGCAAGAAAGTTTATTTCGATGGCTCAAATTATGGTGTAACGCATATTGCGCGTGAGTCGTACACATATTATTTTGCAGATGGGATGGGTATTTACGGCGAGGAAATAGACAGCACCAATACTACCGATGATGAACAGGTATTTGTAGATTACGCCAATATCACGGTTCCGCGAACAATCAACTATGCAACGGGCCTATTGAATTACTTTTTCCGGGGGAAGCTTGATATTGAGCCGAATTGCCTGGAGTGCGAGACCGTAACGTTTGTCATTCGCAATGATTCCAACAATTCAGGCGTTCCGCAAACACTAAAAGGCGGGACATTTGAACTATTCTGGGACGACCGCGACGGCAACAGGACCAAAATCAATGATTTTACAATCCCCGGCTGGACAGGAGGCAGTGAACTGGCCTACAACAATCAGGTTACAGGGACATTCAGCAGACCCGACAGCAACGAAATCGAAACATACACCGTCGTTTACAAAGGCGCAATCAATGAGAATCCCGCTCAGCCGGATGACGATGACCCCAATGCCATAGCCGTAGCAACTCTTCGTATGGGATACCCGATTATCGCCTGGGGCGACGACACCGACGGCATAGTAAGTAACATCCCTGATGGCAATGACTTCATAGAGGTTGCTGCCGGTAAATATCACGCACTTGCAATAAGGTCCAGTGGCTCACTTGCGGCGTGGGGCTGGAACAGCTATGGTCAGTGCAACGTTCCGGAAGGCAACGATTTTATCGCTATCGCAGGCGGTGTTCGTCACAGTATAGCGCTCAAATCAGACGGTTCGCTCGTTGGTTGGGGCGACAACGGTTCAGGCCAGATCGACGTTCCCGAAGGAAACGATTATGTTGCAATTGCCGCAGGCGACTATCATAATCTGGCGATTACCGCCGACGGACTTATTGTCGGCTGGGGACAAAATTATTATGGCGAATCAGATGCCTGTCAGCCTGATGAGGGAACAACTTTTATATCTGTTTCAGCAGGCAGATACCATACTTTAGCTTTACAATCTGACGGCACGATAAAGTCCTGGGGCAGCAACACTATGGGCCAGACCACGATTTATTACGGGGCTGACGACGACCACGAAGCAGTTGCGGCAGCAGATACCTACAATTTCCTTTTACTTGAAGATGATATGCTTGTAACTTGGGGCGGGGGCGACTTTGTCGAGCCGGGCAGACCCGATTATCATTATCGTCAGCCAGATGAACATGATTTTGTCGCAATCGCAGCCGGAACGGTTCATTTCGCGGCTCTTACGTCCTATGGCCAAATATTCTGCTGGGGTTACGATGATTTTAATTATGCATCGTCTCCCGTGAATCCCGTGCCGACAGGGGTTACTTTCACCAAAGACCTCGCCGCCGGATACAAATTCACCGTGGCCCTGAAAACACGATAAAACGGCTGTTCAAAAAAAACGCGTCTGCCAGCGTGGCAGGAAGGGGTGCGAGAAGAACGTATTTTGGCAGGTAAGCCCGTTGGGAGGCATTGCTTTGTAACCTCTTTAACTACAAGGACTTGCGTCCACAGACAATCATATCTCCTTATTGGCACAGGGTTTGCATATTTTCAATTTGGTATGGTTGCGGAACGTTTACAACCTGACGAAGTAAGTGTGTTGATGACACAGGCGGACTGGGCCTGGCCGATGGCGTTGCGGGATATATTCAAACCGAGGGGCGTCAATCTGCTTGTCGCCGACGGCGTCAGTGAGTTTGTAAACGTCCTTAGGCATCGGCGGATAGCGGCCACAATCGTCGATACGGACTCAGGGCCGAGCGGGGGACTGTGGACCCTGAGAATAATTCGGCTTGAATTTCCCAGGATTCCGTGCATAATATTGACGAGCGACCCGACTGAGGGTGTCCTCGAAGAGGCGCTTGAGCTTGACGCCTTCAGCGTTATCGACAAGCCCGTCGATTTGGGGATTCTGAGGGACCAGTTAAACCGGCTGTTCGTGAGAAATTACAGCAGCCATATTTTTTCTTATTGAGAATGGAACCAAAAAATCACAGAAAAATTAAAAAAGACAAGGAGAAACAGAAAAATGAAGATTAGACCATTGGCTGATAAGGTATTGGTTCAGCGGGTAGAGGCGGAGAACAAGACGGCGGGCGGGATAGTGTTGCCCGATACCGCCAAGGAAAAACCACAGAGGGGAAAAGTTATCGCGGCAGGCGAAGGCAAGCTTTCTGATGACGGCTCACGTCAAAAGCCCCAGGTCAAAAAAGGAGACCTCGTTTTATTTACCAGTTACGCCGGCAGCGAAATCAAAATCGACGGCAAGGAATACCTCATTATGAGCGAATCCGATATTATGGCGGTAATCGAAGAATAAGGAAGGAGAAATAACAAATGGCGGCAAAAATGATAGCATTCGGAACAGAGGCGCGGGCCAAAATCAGAGAGGGCGTCAAGAAGCTGGCCGGCGCAGTCAAGATAACGTTGGGGCCCTGCGGCAGGGTCGTGGTGCTCGAAAAGTCGTTCGGCTCGCCCACCGTCACAAAAGACGGCGTAACAGTGGCAAAGGAAATCGAGCTTGAAGACCCATACGAAAATATGGGGGCGCAAATGGTAAAAGAGGTCGCCTCAAAGACCTCAACCGTCGCCGGCGACGGAACTACCACCGCGACCATTTTGGCCGAGAGTATCTTTGACGAGGGGCTGAAAAACATAACCGCGGGCGCAAATCCCTTACAGGTAAAACGCGGCATTGATATGGCGGTCGATACAATCGTCAAGGAATTACAAAAAATGAGCATCCCTGTCGCGTCCGGCAGACAAATTGAGCAGGTGGCGACCTGCTCGGCCAACCAGGATGCTGAAATCGGTAAAAAGCTGGCCGAGGCGATGGACAAGGTCGGAAAAGACGGCGTAATTACCGTCGAGGAAGGTCAATCGCTTGAAACCGTTGTCGAGCTGGTCGAAGGTATGCAGTTCGACAAGGGATACTTAAGCCCGCACTTTATAAACAAGCTGGAAAATATGACGGTTGTTCTCGATAAGCCGTATATCCTGATTCACGAGAAGAAAATCAGCTCGATAAAATCGCTGGTGCCCCTGCTCGAAAAGGTGGCCAGACAAGGCAAGGCCCTCTTGATTATCGCTGAAGACGTCGAGGGCGAGGCCCTTGCGACATTGGTTGTCAACAAACTTCGCGGCGTATTGCAGTGCGCTGCCGTAAAGGCCCCGGGCTTCGGCGACAGGCGAAAGGCGATGTTGAGCGATATCGCCGTGCTCACAGGCGGTCAGGCCGTTTTCGAGGACCTCGGTATCGAGCTGGAAAACCTTGAGTTGAATATGTTAGGCAGGGCAAAACAGGTAACAATCGACAAGGACAACACCACCATTATCGAAGGAGCAGGCAAGCCCGAGGAAATCAAGGGAAGAATCGAGCAGATTAAGGCCGAAATCGAAAAAACGACAAGCGATTACGACATCGAAAAACTCCAGGAACGCCTCGCTAAACTGTCGGGCGGCGTCGCCCAGATTAAAGTCGGCGCGGCAACCGAGGCGGAAATGAAAGAAAAGAAGGCACGCGTCGAGGACGCCCTTCACGCCTGCAGGGCCGCGGTCGAGGAAGGCATTCTTCCCGGCGGCGGAGTTGTGATGCTGCGGGCGATTGCCTCCCTCGATAAAATCAAGGCGCAGGGCGATGAGAAGGTCGGCGTCGATATCGTCAAACGGGCAGTCGTCGCCCCCATTAAGCAAATCGCAGTCAATGCGGGCTTAGACGGCTCTATCGTGGCGCAGAAAGTAATGGAAAGCACACAAAAGAACTTCGGCTACGATGCTCTGCGAAGAGAATACGGCGATATGATAGAGTTCGGCGTGATTGTCCCGACGAAAGTAGAACGCATCGCGCTTCAAAACGGGGCGTCAATCGCCTCGCTGCTTTTGACGACTGACGCGATTGTTAGCGAAATTCCCGAAAAGAAAGAGATGCCCGCTATGCCTCCCGGAGGCGGAATGTATTAAAAAGTGAACTAAAAGCGGAATATTTCACCGCAGAGCACGCTGAGACCGCTGAGAAAAAACAAAAATCATCTCTGCGAACTCTGCGGTCTCTGCGGTGAATATTTTTAAGGGGATTTCAAATGGCTTTTCAATTTTACAGTAATTTGATTAGTCAGGCGTCGCGCCGGCTTGCGGGCGGATTACTCACCACGGGGCTCGGCCTGATTGGTTTCGGCCTGCTGATTCTTCTGCTTCCCGCTTTTTTCGTGATGCTGGCGGCGATATTCTTTTTCGTTGTCGGAATCGGCACCTGTGTAACCGCGTTCAAGATATTCCTTGCGCAGCGCCGGATTGATAAAACAATGAGCGACGGGTCGGATGAATACCGCAAAAACGTGCGAATCAGAATTGAGCAATAACCATCACGCGGTCGTTACCACGAAAATTCTGTGCAATTCGCAAAATCAGCGGTTACAATAGCAACTTATGAAACTTCCAAAACTTCACAAGCCGGATAAATATGTTGGGTTGTATGTGGTCGATTTTGGGGATAGTTCGACTTCGCTCACCACAGGCCATTGCGGCGTGGGGTTTACCGCCGAGGAGGTGGCTGAGCTTCTCGAAAGCCGACTTTACAGGGATTGCAGGGTGTATAAGATTCACAAGGCGTATCCCGACGGCCGGCTGGAATTGAAAGGCGTTCGAAAAGAAATTTTTCAGCTTGAAACAGGTCTCTTTTTTTATTCAGCCGATGTTCAAACCGCCCGAGGAGATTATAAACGATTGGTCAAAATCGGCATTGAAACAGACGTTCCCTGCCGGGCCATTGTGCAATTAGCTAAATTCAGCGACAATAAATTCGCTGTTGCCCTGATTTATCCCGCTGAATACGATGATGAAATCAGCGGCTGGCTGTTGGCGAATAATTACAAGACATCAGGGGCCGCCGAAGGCGGGACGAACGCGGTTTCAAAATATTACGATGAAGAGCCGGAAATCCTCGAAAGACACCAGTTGTGGTCGAAATCATCATTTGAAAGCAGGACGGGCGAAGACCTTCTGGCCGCAACGAAAATAGCTGTTCAAAGATGATGCGGAAAAATACTGTCATTGGTTTTATTGCAGGGTTGTTAGCGTCGATAAAAGGCAAAAGACATAAAGTCGCCGCCGAGGATTTCAAACGTATGGAATTTTCGACTAACACGCAACGGCTGGGAGTGCGATTCACCGACCGCATCCGGGATGTTTTTCGGTTCAGATGGATTAGAAGAGCATGACGGATTGAATTCAGAGTTTGTTGCCCCAGGAATCCGCTGCAATGAATTTTGAACGTAAGGAGTATTTTATATAACTCTATGTGGTGTGAATAAACAGCAAATGGCTAATAACGAATTACGGATGGAATCGTCAAAACCGTTTCGAATCTGTTTTGTTATTGCAAAAAAAACCATCATTCTCCTGTTTTTTTTATGCCTGCCTTTTGTAAACGGATGCGGCGGGCCGTCACCAAGAGAAATAGCCGAGATAGAGCTGATGATAAGCTTAGGCATAGTTGTATTCTCCTGGTTTGTGATAGTTTTACTTACTCTGTTGACCAGGCGGTTGAACCTCGTAAGGAGCATTATATTCTCAATGCAATATGCATTCTTTACTGTTCTGGGTATTGTTCTCATGGTTTTGCTGTATTATGATGAAGCAATCAGAACAGTCGTCCTCGGTGCAATACTCGGTATCCCTTATCTTTTTTTGTCAACTGCCGCCCTGCTGCTGATTCTACCGCAGAATCTGCTTTTATATTTACCGTCGTTTGTTTTGATGCCGCATTTTGCGATGAGTGCCTTGCTGTACGTGACAAACTCTGATTTTTTGTTCAAAATTCAGCCTATTATTTTGACTTTGATATTGTGGCCGTTTACAACCGCCGCAATAGTTATTTTGCTGATTATTTTGTTTGTTCAGAGAAAACATGTAACGAACTCGATTACGCAAAAAGAACCTGATAAAGGTTAATCAATTCTAAATTTTATGATGAAGGATAACAGATTTGGCAAATGTCCATTCGACAAACCTTTGGCGTATAAATAAGCAGAGTTAAAATATGCGCGAGACAAACCATACGATAGTTCAGCCGCCGGGGCCTGAACCGGTTCTCAGCGAAAATGCCTTGACGGTTTTACAAAACCGCTACCTCATTAAGGATGAGCAAAGCAGGGTAATCGAGACGCCGGGGCAGCTTCTAAGCAGGGTGGCCCGTCTTGTCGCGTCAATTGAGGCAAACTACGGCGCCGGCGATGCGGAAGTTGCACAATGGCACGGGACCTATTACGAGCTTATGGCGACGCTGAAGTTTATGCCCAATTCTCCGACTCTTATGAACGCCGGCAGGCCGTCGGGGATGCTAAGCGCCTGTTTTGTTTTGCCCATTGAAGATAGTATCGAAGGCATATTCGAGACGATAAAGGACACCGCCCTGATACAAAAGGCAGGGGGTGGAACCGGCTTTTCATTAGACAGGTTACGCCCTACGGGAGACCGCGTCGCGTCCAGCGGCGGGACGACTTCGGGGCCAATTTCATTTTGGCGCGTCTTTTCACAGACCACCGACGCGATTCAGCAGGGCGCCTTCCGCAGGGGCGCGAATATGGGTATGATGAGCGTTTCGCACCCCGATATACTGCGATTCCTGCACGCCAAGCAGGACCTCAAGGCATTCACTAACTTTAATATCTCTGTAAAAGTAACCGATAAGTGGATGGAAACCCTGAAAAAATCGCCCGAAACACTGCATATTGTCGAAAACCCCCGAACAGGCCAAAAATACCTGCTGCCCAGGCAAATCGACGTCAATAATTACACCATACAGGATTTGTATAAGCTGACAGATGGGAATATGCCGGGGCCGGACAAACAGGCGGGTTTTTACACCGTTGGGGATATATGGAAAACGATTATTACCTGCGCTCATAAAACCGGCGACCCCGGCCTGGCGTTCATCGACCGCATAAATGAGGATAACCCGACGCCTTTACTCGGAGCTATTGAGGCGACGAATCCCTGCGGCGAACAGCCCTTATTGCCATACGAGGCCTGCACCTTAGGCAGCGTTAACCTTGCCAGATTCGTGATTGAGAAAGATGCTAAACCCGTTATCGACTACGCCGGCCTCGGCGAGGCGGTCAAGCTGAGCGTTCGTTTTCTCGACAACATCCTCGACGCCTGCCATTATCCGGTTACCCAGACCGCCGAAATCGCCAAAGCCAACCGCAAAATCGGCCTCGGCGTTATGGGCTTTGCCGATATGCTTTTTATGCTCGGAATCCCTTATGACAGCAACGAGGCGGTTAATTTAGGCGAATCGATTATGAAATTCATAAACGAGAAAGGCCGCCAGACGAGCTGCGAATTGGCCGAAAAACGCGGAACTTTCCCTAACTGGCAAGGCAGCATCTGGAAGAACAAGCTCAACCTCAAAGTCAGAAACGCCGCGATTACCTGCGTCGCCCCGACCGGCACGATAAGCATCATCGCCGACTGCTCATCCGGAATCGAGCCGTTGTATTCGCTTGTGTTTTTAAGGCAGGTGCTTTCGGGCAAAAAAATGCTCGCGGTTAACCCGATTTTCAAGGCCGCAGCAGAAAAAGCCGGCTTTTACAGCGACGGACTTGTTCAGCAAATCCTCAAGACAGGCAGTATCCGCAAGATTGCCCAAATCCCCATTGAAATCCGCAAGGTTTTCAAATGCGCTTATGACGTTTCACCCGAATGGCATATCAGGATGCAGGCGGCATTTCAAAGGCACTGCGATGCGGCCGTCAGTAAAACCGTCAATTTCACGGAGCAGGCAAAGGTAGCCAGCGTCGATAAGGCATACTGGCTGGCCTATAATCTCGGCTGCAAAGGAATTACGATATACCGCCGGCACAGCAGGGCTGATGAGCCGATGACCCTTTGTTAATAAAAATCCTTCCTGAAATCCTTTTTTTTGAAATATTTCGCGGTTTTCCGGCTCCTCACAGAACTCATTTTGCACAAAACCCGTCAAAAAGCGTATTATTATTAGCTCAAAGTTAGGGTTTTTTTGATATTTTAGCAGGAGGGATTTTCAAAACAAAGCGCACTTCCCATATTTGACGATATAAGGGGTAGT
>JAFGDN010000033.1 GCA_016932095.1 Sedimentisphaerales bacterium | reverse complement strand
TGCGGACTATAATAACGGCACAAGTAATCTGTATGAATATGACCTGTTAGGGAACCGAACGCTAATGACAAACGGCAGCCAGACAACATACGAATCGAACCGGCTGAATCAATATTCCAGAGTCGATGACGTGAGTTTCACTTACGATAAAAACGGAAACCTGAAATATGACGGAACCCATAATTATTCTTATGATTACGAGAACCGCCTGCAATCGTCAACAAATCCAACACGGTGGTATCGCTATGACTATCAGAATAGGAGGGTTCGCAAAGCCATTGGCGTTACGGAAAAATATTGTTACGACGGCGACCAGATTATCGCCGACTACAACAGCGCCGGTGTAATACAGAGAAAATACGTTTACGGGCCGGGAATCGATGAGCCGATTTGCATGCTCGACGTAAACGACGATAATGCGATTTATTATTATCACTACGACGGCTTAGGAAGCGTTGTTGCTTTAAGCGGCCTAAGCCGGTATGATGCGATTTCGGCAGGCGGCTCTCATAATCTTGCTCTCAAGGCCAACGGCTTAATTGTCGGCTGGGGCTGGAATTATTATGGCCAAGCGGAGCCGCCGGCGGGAAACGATTATATAGCAACAGCAGCAGGAGAAAGCCACTCTTTGGCATTAAAGGGCGACAATTCGATAGTCGGCTGGGGCGATAATGGCTGGGGACAGTTGCCGCCGCCCGGAGACAATAATAATTATATAGCTATATCAGGCGGCGCAGAATTCTCGATTGCCATGAAAAGTGACGGCTCAATCGTGGGTTGGACTCATAGCGGCGGTCCGTATTTACCTCCGCCGGCAGGAAACGATTACGTCACCATCTCGGCGGGAGCGTTTCATTCGCTTGCTCTTAAAAGCGACGGCACAATAGTCGGCTGGGGCGAAAACCAATATGGCCAGGCGACGCCGCCTGCGGGCAATGACTACGTTGCAATCGCTGCGGGAGGTTATCACTCACTGGCTTTGAAAAGCGACGGTTCAATCGTCTGCTGTGGTCGAAATAACTATGGTCAGGCAACTGCACCCGCGGGCAACGATTTTGTCGCTGTTGCGGCAGGAGATGAACATTCGCTCGCTCTCAAATCGGACGGCTCAATCGTCGGGTGGGGTTCGAATACTTACGGCCAGGCGGAGCCGCCTGCGGGCTATGATTATGTTGCTGTCTCCGCGGGAGTATATCATTCAATGGCCTTAAAGAGCAACGGCTCGATAGTCGCCTGGGGCGATAATTATTGTGGTCGGGGAGAGCCGCCGGCACAATCAATAATGGTTCTTGAAAGATATAGCTATGACGTATTCGGCAAACCCGAAATACGAAATACGAACGACGAAATACTCACAACCAGCGCATTGGGGAATCGTTATCTCTTTACAGGCCGCGAATACGATGTTGAGACGGGCAATTACTATTACCGTGCCAGATACTATTCGCCGAAATTAGGCCGATTCCTGCAGCCGGATCCGGTTGCTCAATTTATACAGATTGCTACAACGTTGAGACTTTCAAAATTTGATATCCCATACACATATTTATCGTTTATGAGTATGAAACAGTTCTTAAAGAACGACTCACTAGGAAGATTTTTACAAGTTAATCCAAGCGGAAGGTTTCTTCAGACGTATCAAACAGGATTTTTTGTCGAGTCAAACTTATATCGGTACTGCTGGAATAATCCTTTAATTTACGTAGACCAATATGGATTAGGAATTTGGACATGGGTAGGTGGTGCTTTTGAAGCTACAGGAGGAGGGTTGCTTGCGTATGCTGCTGTTGCTACAGCTCCTGCCTGGGTAGTTCCTGTTGGTGTTGGGCTTGTTTTTTTCGGCATAGGCAATCAAATAGGAGATATGATATTCGATAATCCATTGGAACATCCTCCGGGAGGAAATAGTTTTACAAGTCGTACTCAAGAACTTGAAAAGGAATGCGAGGATTATCCTAGTGATTCTGGAAGGTGATAAAATGAAGAGAGATGAAAATAAAATAAAACTGATAGTAATATTTGTCTTGTTACTTTTATCTTTCGTTAAATTAGCCCTTGCTGGCGTTTGGGCTATTAAAGAGAACTATATTTACGCCGCAATTTCCGCTGTGACCTCTATAATATGGGCCATAGTTTTTTCTGCGGTTTTAATATGCTTTACAATAAAACACGAGATAGAAGAAATGAAGAAGCTCATTGATAAGAACTCTAATAAAGATAAAGAAAAACCCAAGTAGAAACGTTGTGGTTGATGGTGCATTTGTTCTGGTTTTTTTCTTTATTAAAATAGGCAAGGATTTTGACTGTTTTTCGTGGGACTTACGCGGTTCCTCTATGACAATCACAGTAGCGAAACGGGCAAATCCAAGCGGGAGGGAAAATTCCTGATAAATGATGATTATTTCAGGTGGAACCAGTTATAGGGGCTGGAAAAGACGGGCCAGGTGAGAATGATTTCTGAGATGGTTATGACGGCGGCGATAATAACGACTATGACAAGCAAACGTGAGGCAAGGCGAAATTTGGAGAGGATGTAATGCAGGCCGGCGATATATAGAACTAAGAATGGCACGATTGTGCCTGCAATCAGCCGGCCGGAGGTGAAATAAGGGTATTCACACGAAGGATAGACAAACTCGCCGAATTCAAACCTCATCGACGCAAAGGCCAGAAATAGAATCGACACGGAAACGACGAAAAACGACATTTTAAGGGCGATGGTTAGCGGTTTTTCTGATTTATTCAGGATAAGCCGGGCAAGGCAGGCAATAAAGAAGACAGCAGATGTGATTACATAGAAGAAATCCGCAAAGGGCAGGGCCATACGCTTATCTCGCCATATAACTTCGCCTCGCCAGAAGGTTTTTGTAAGCTCAGTGAGAAATGTAAATAACCCCCGGCCGCCAAAGATGGGGTGGGCGAAGATTTGGGCAAGCGGCTTTACTTCCCAGCCGCGTTCGTTGAAAACGGCTGCTGAGCCGATTATATCGCCGAAGAGTATATAGTTTCGGCCAAGCCATATTGCGACTGGGATAGCAGCGGCAGCGACGAAGACGGTCAGGCAGGGCAGGTAGTTTTTGAATTGTCCTTGAGAAACGGCCTGTTTTATCTTGAGAAGCATAACAACCACGGCCAGAGCGACAATGGCGATATTCGAGACCTTTGTAAGGAACGTAACGGCAACGACAAAGCCCGCGATGAGGTGGTATCGCAGGGATTTTTCACTGAGATAAATACTGAGCAACATCATGAACGCCGCTGTAAACGCCGGCGGCGATAAGGCATCGCCTGTGATATAAAAGAATATATCCTGTGGGAAAAATGCAACCAGAATCGGCAGGGATAACCGGCAATGCCTGTTTTCGGGAAAGACCCTGACGGCGACGAGATAAGAGACCCAGACGAGGACGGCCATAAGCGGGACATTTAGAAAGCGAATCCAGTAGAGCAATTGGCCGTCGCCGAGGCCGAGGGAAATGCCCAGCCGGCACCACAGGCCCGCCAATAAGTAATAACTTGGCCAAGCCCAGGTTTCGCGATTGTTACTATTGCATAGAAAACTGGTTGATTCCGCCAGCCATTGCGGCGAGCGGTATGTGGGCAGGTCGTAATATTCACCCGTTGTATTGTGAATGATTATACGAACAGCGTTGGGGTCACATTTTTCAAGCGGGGCGGCTGGAAGGCGTCCCTGTGAATATTTATAGACCAAATCGAAGTGTGAGATTTCGTCAACGTTGGTGAAGAACGGCAACGCCGCGCTGAAGATAAATATTCTCGCCCCGGCAATGAGGCAAATTATGGCGATGAAAAGCCGTTCATAGCGAGTCGCGGTTTCAGTGCTTATATCTTTGGGCGGCGATTGCGTCATAGGTTCTATGATAAAAGGATTCAGGCGGGGTTGCAAGCCGATATGAGCAGAGCGAATGGGTTAGTCGGTCGGTTCAGCCGACCAGGAAAATGCGTCAAAGGTTTTTTTATTTTCTGTTATGAAGAGTTCACCGGTTGCGCCGTAGTTCAGGTCAAGCCAGCCGCGGACGTAAATGAAGCCGTTGATGCCTCGATTGTGCCCTGATGAGACCGCCGTTTTGAGCAGGTAAAAACTGCCCGAGGATATGAAGTAGAGCTTGGAAGCGTCGTGAATGTTTTCTTTAATACAGGGCTTTGTCGGATCGATATTTCCGATGAAGCTTGCAGCCACAAGGATACAGTGTGAACCGTCTTCTTCGTCGTATTCACCGTTCCAGATACCCTTGACTACGCCTTCGGGTGATATGATAAAATTGAGCGTTCCCCGTGTTGAGTCGTCCTGCAGGGCGTGAGTTTTGTAGTGTAGGGCGTGGATAATTTTGGGCTGGTCGGGGGAAGGTTCGCATGTCGGCGTCCGGCCGGATGGAAGAATCCGGAACTGCTCGTTCCAGGGCAGGTCTGGGTCGGAGTAGCTGAATAAGAACGACGGGGATACGAGGATAATAGTGCCTGCAAGAACGCTGATAAACGCGGCAAAGCGAAGCCAGACCGTGTAAATCGACCGCCTGCTTTGCGAACTTACTTGAATATCTTCAATCGCCAACCTGTTATCCTCAGCGAGTTCTGTGTTGAAATTTGACGAAAATTCGAAATCCGCCGATATTTTATCGCCCTTTTATGGGTTCAACTTAACGGTTGTATTAAACGTCGGCTCAAAATCAGCCGATAAATATGACGGATTGCTTCGGAGTTTTCTCCCTTGTGACTAAAAAATTTTGAATATCGTTATTTTTTTCTTAGGATTTCCTTATGGGAGTTGAAAAATGGGAAAGGTAATAGAGATAATTCCAGCGCCGCCAAAGTCCGGGAAAAATGCCGCTTTTTTGAGCATAATCGCGCCTTTGATTGCCGTTATGCTCAATTTCGCCTCGATGACCGAAACGATGAAGTATTCGGTTTACAGGCCTTTCCTTGCGTCTGGAGCGTTTATCGCGGTATGGGCGGGCTTTCTGTTTGCTCTTGTCGGCTTGATACGGGGCATAGGCGGTATCGTAATTCGTTCAATTTTGTATTCAATGTTTGGCATTTTATTCAACGTAGGTTTAGTGGCGATGGCTTTTGGTGTTGTGCCCGGCGTCAAAGGAACGATTGGAAGTCCCGGCAAAGTAACGATGCTGCAGCTTAATTCAATACCGCAGGTCTTTGAGGACTCGATAACCATTTTTAATCCCAAGTTTGGTTTCCGGCTGGAACTGCCGAGAGGATTCGTTGATAATCCCGATTCTACATCTGCGGGAAAGGCGATTAATTCGTTCGTTCGATACGATAATGAAGGCAAACCGAATATAATCATCAATATAGAACGGCTGCGGCGGATTATGGCGCCCAGAAAAGGCAAGCCCTCCGTTGACGAGGTCGAAAAATTCAAGCTGGCAATACAAAAAACCTGGCCTTACGCCGTCGTTGACAAAGTCGAAGAAGAGCAGTGGAAAACGCATACGCTCGACGCGTTTATGCTCGAAGCGCCCGACAAGGGCAAAATGATAAGTATGTGGATTGTTCAGGTTCCGCTTGCGGACGAGGCAATCCAGATTCAGGTCGGCGGCCCCTTCGACGGTCAGGCCCAGTACCTAAAGGTCCTTAGACAAATACTCAAATCCCTTCAGGGCGTCTCGAACTGGGACCAATCCGACGCGGCGGATTAAGTTTGTTTTGCCTTTTACCTGCAATTTATAACCACTCATTCCATATCAACGAATCGAATCGTTGAAATCAACGGCCAATTAAACTATAATTCCCCCGTCAGGGATAATTTTCTCTGAATTTTTTTTCTATATGGTGAATAAGTGAGAATTTGTGTTTGAGGCGTTGACGGAAAAATTCGGTTCGGTGTTCAGGGCCCTGTCGGGCAGAGGCAGGATTACCGAGGCAAACATCTCGGACGCGGTGCGAGACGTTCGCAAGGCGCTTTTAGAGGCCGACGTCAATTACCAGGTCGTCAAGCAATTCTGCAAAGATGTAAGCGCGGCGGCCATCGGCGCCGAGGTAATCAAGTCGCTGCACCCGGGGCAGGTGTTCGTCAAAATCGTCAATGATGAGCTGACCAAAATGATGGGGCCCGTGGATACGCAGATATATTACGTATCGCCGGGGCCTACAATAATTCTTCTGGCGGGATTACAGGGCTGCGGCAAGACGACGACGGCTGCGAAACTTGGTAAATACGTCGCCGACAAGGGCAAAAAGCCGTTGCTCGTGGCTGACGACCTGCAAAGGCCTGCGGCCATTGAGCAGTTAATTACATTAGGCCAGCAGCTAAATATCCCCGTTTACAGCGAGCAAAGCAAAAATGCTGTAAAAGTCGCTAAAAACGCAATCTGGCAAGCTAAGAAGCAGGGTCTTGATATTGTAATTCTCGATACAGCCGGCCGGCTGCATATTGACGAAGAAATGATGACTCAGATATCAGACGTCGCCAAGGCCGTTGAGCCGCACCAGATTTACCTCGTCTGCGACTCGATGACCGGCCAGGACGCGGTCAATTCCGCAAAGGAGTTCAATACCCGGCTCGAATTAGACGGTGTAATCCTGACCAAATTAGACGGCGACGCAAGGGGCGGCGCCGCGTTAAGCGTAAAGGCAGTTACAGGCAAACCCATAAAATTCATAGGCGTCGGCGAAAAGCTCGATAAACTCGAAGAATTTCACCCCGACCGAATGGCAAGCCGGATTCTCGGGATGGGCGATATCATAACGCTGGTCGAAAGGGCGCAGGAGCAGTTCGACGCGGACGAGGCGGCCAAATTACAGGCGAAAATGGCCAAGGGCAGCTTCGGCTTCGACGACTTTTTGAAGCAGATGGAAGCGGTCAAGAAGATGGGGGGGATGAAGGACCTGATGAAAATGATGCCCGGAGGGGCAGGGCTCGGCGATATGGATTTTGATGAGGGAGAGATGAAACGGATGGAGGCGATTGTCCATTCGATGACCAAAAGGGAAAGACGAGACCCCGATTTGATTGATTCATCGAGGAGAAGGAGGATTGCCGCCGGTTCAGGAACCCAGCCGCACGACGTATCGTCGCTGGTCAAGACCTTTATGCGAAGCCGGGATATGCTCAAGGCGATGTCAGGCGGTAAATTAGCCGGTCTTAAATCGCTGCTTTCAGGCGGTTTTAATCTCGAAAGTTTGAGCGCGGCTATGTCGTCGGGCAGGAAAATCAAGCAGCGCTCACGCAGAAAGCAAATTATATTCCGCAGAGGCAAGAAGATACGACGGTGAGCGCGAACATTTCAATCGACGAGTATCTCGAAAAGGTCTCACGGTTTACCGGCAGCGAATACGGCCGAATAGTCCGCGAACAGTTCGCTGATACCAAAGGCACAAGCGAGCTTGGAATGTTGGCAAGCCCCACAGCCGAAGAATTGGAGCAATTACGCCGGGCGGTCGGTATTATGACGGCTGACGAAAAGACAAACGCCGCCGATTTGACCGACGAGCAAATCCACAAAATCGCCGCCGACTCCAAAGTTGACCCCGGCTTACTTGCTATTTTCCTCAACGGCTTCGCCCTGCACCACAAAAAACACTGTTGATTCACTTCAGCGGTTTGACTCAAGCGGTTCGAATTTGTAGCCGATGCTGCGGATTGTGTGAATGAACTGCGGCCGTTCGGGATTGTGCTCGATTTTTTCACGTAAAGTGGTAACAAAGCGGTCTATGCTTCGCGTTGTTACAACGCAATCATAACCCCAGACGGAGTTTAATATTTCATCACGTGTAAGCGCCCGGCCGGTTTTCTTGACAAAGAACTCCAGAAGATTAAACTCTTTGGGTGATAACTGAATCTCCTTGCCTTTGCGGGTGAGCTTCCTTGCGGGTATATCGAGGCGGAAATCGCCGAATTCGTAAATATCCTCCTGCTGAGTCCTGGCGCGTCGTAAAAACGCTGCGGCGCGGGCCAGTAATTCTTTTATGCTGAAGGGCTTGGTAACGTAATCATCGGCGCCGAGGTTGAGGCCCAGAATTATGTCCGACTCCTCGCCCTTGGCGGTCAGCATAATAATCGGCATATCGAGCTTTTGTTCGCGGAGCAGCCGGCAAATCTCGTAGCCATTGATTTTGGGAAGCATAATGTCGAGGACGAGCAAATCGGGCTTTGAATTGAGCGCTGCTTCAAGACCCTTTTCGCCGTCCGAGGCGGTTATGACCTTGTAGCCCTTGAACTCGAAGTTGTCCTTGAGGCCCCGAAGCATTGTCGGGTCGTCTTCGACTATTAAAACTGTTTCCATTCTCTACACCGGCTCAAATTTGTAACCTATGTCGCCTATGGTATGGATAAAGGCCGGCTTTTTCAAGTCCGGCTCAATTTTCTCTCGAATCGCTTTTATAAATCCGTCGATGTTTTTAGCGCTGACAAAATGCGCCGAGCCGAAGGCCGAGCTTAATATTTCATCGCGGGTCAGAACGGAACCCTGTTTTTTGACAAGCAGATGAAGCACTTTGAATTCCTTGGGGCTTAAAGCCACATTGACGCCATTGCGGGTAATCGTTTGTTTTGCAATGTCGAGGACAAATTCACCGAACTTATATGTGTCCGGCTCCGACCTGGCGGTCCTGCGTAATAGCGCCTCAGACCTTGCAAGAAGCTGCTTGATACTGAACGGCTTTGTTACATAATCATCTGCCCCGAGATTCAGGCCCGTGATAATGTCCTGCTCCTGGTCTTTGGCAGTCAGCATAATTATCGGGGTATCGATATTTTTGCTCCGAACCTGGCTGCAAATCTCGAATCCGTTTATTTTAGGAAGCATTATATCCAGGATAATCAAGTTGGCCTCGCCTGCCAGGGCCGCGTCCAACCCCTGCTCGCCATCCATTGCCGTTTTTACGCGATAGCCCTTTATTGTGAAATTATCTTCCAGTGCACGCACCATTGTAGGATTATCTTCTATTATAAGAACGGTTTTCATACCATAATCCTTTAATCACTAACTTTCTCCGAAAGAGGGATTCTAACGGTAAAAGTGCTGCCTTTCCCCGGTTTGCTCTCAAGCGAAATTGTGCCCTTATGAGCATCGACTATAAATTTTACGATACTAAGCCCCAGACCGCAACCTTCGGCCCTTCGAGCGAGGGAATTATCAACCTGATAGAAGCTGTCGAAAATCCTGCGAATATGCCTGCGTGCGAGGCCTATACCGTTATCCGAAACCGCGAAAAATACGTTACCGTCATCGGTGAAGACCTTCAGCTTTATTTGCTTGTCGTCGGCGGTGTATTTACAGGCGTTGTCAAGCAGGTTTACCAGGACTGTAACCAGCGCATCGTGGTCGGCCTGGATAACGGGGAGATTATCCGAAATATCAACCATAAGCCGGCAGTTATGTGTGGCATACTTTGTCTTGATTGCTTCTACGGCGTCGTTTGCTATCCCGGCGGGCTTCGCGTCTGCGATTGTAAACGCCTTTTTGTTTCGCTCCATCCGAGAGAAGGTCAGGAAATTATCAATCATCCTGCTGAGCCGTTCGTTTTCCTTCGAGGTCAAACGCAGGTATTCCTCGGCCTGGGTTTCATCTTTGATATTTCCTTCAAGCAGCGTATCAACGAGGACCCGCATCGACGCAAGAGGCGTTTTTAGCTCGTGTGAGACGGTTGCGATAAAATCGTTTTTCATTTTATTGAGCCGGATTTGCCTGCTTACTGCCTTTAGCGCGAAACCGCCGGCGGCAAAGATAAACAGTATTACAAGAACACCCGTCCAGATATAAACCGCTATTTGCTTTCTGGCCGCTTTTTCAAAGACGTCGCCGCCGCCGAAATACAACTCTACCGACCAGCCGGGAAGGCAGGCGGGCAAAGGCGATACAGAAAAGGATTTTGTGTCGGGCTGCTCTGTGCCCGCGATGAAATTACCTGAGCCGTCAACTATTCGATATTTCGTCTCGGCGCCGCTGAATATGTTTTCGTATGCGGTTAATCTTGCCGTTGCCCCCTGTTTCGATGCGAAAACGATAAATATCTGTGACTGCGTCCTGTGATAAATGCCGTAATCATTGCCTACTCTGAAGACAATATCCGCGGGCCGGGAAGGAAGCGTTCGCATAATCGACGGATTCTCGGCGATTGTAATTGAGAATTCTTCGGCGGCGATTAATTTTTCGAGCCGGCCTTTTGTTTTCGCGTCGCCGAGCCGGGCGTCGCTTTCTATTGTTTCCAATACCTTTTTCGCGATGAAGAGATTCTTGTTTGCAGGCAGCATAGCGCTTTGGGATGTCGAATTGTAAAGGTCGTCAACCATCGCCTTGACCGTTCGTCCTGCGATTTGGGAGTATTGTTGCGCCTGATCCGATTGTTTAATCAAAGACAAAAGCAGCAGGCGGGCGTTCTCAACTGAGAAATGCAAAGTCGTGCCCGCGTTTTCAGGAATCCTGAAAAAAGCGGCCCTTTGACAATCTTCTATCGCCTCTTCGAATCGGTCAAGCCGGGACAGGCACCTGCTTTTTCCCATAACCGCAGCAATTACTACATACGGATTATTATCGAACAGGAAACCATCGTAAACGCGTGCTGCCTCATCGTATTGCTTTTCGGCAAATTCGAGCTTTCTCGCCTCGGCCAGCGACAATATATCCCCGCCTCCGATGTTATCCGATACCGGGTAAATCAAAATCCCATTAGAATCCAGCAAAATTACTCCCTCGTAATTGTTTTCGAGAATAAGCTGCGTGAAAATCGCGTAAGGATTGCCGGCGGG
>JAFGDN010000032.1 GCA_016932095.1 Sedimentisphaerales bacterium | reverse complement strand
TTTGCATGTAGAATCCGTTGCGTGGGTTACTGAACGCAAAGACGTTTTGAGCACGTTCTTCTGGCTTCTTACAATGTGGGCATACGTCCGTTATGTCAGTCGGCCGAAAACCGTAAATTATTTAATGGTAATCATGTTCTTTGTCCTTGGCATGATGGCAAAACCAATGCTTGTTACCCTGCCTTTTGTATTTATGCTTCTCGATTACTGGCCCGTCAACCGTTTTCAAAATTCTAAACTCTCAATTCTAAATTCTGTTATCGAGAAGATACCCCTGTTCATTATTTCTGCAGTATCGAGTGTAATTGTATTTATAACACAGCGGGCCGGCGGAGCTTTAATTTCGACTGTTGCAGTACCCTTGAAACTTCGCGCCATCAATGCTCTTGTCTCTTACATGACATACATAGAGAAAATGTTTTGGCCGAGCCGATTGGCGGTGTTTTACCCATACTTCCCTTCGAAGCTGACCGTTTGGTCAGGGGCGGCTCCTTTGCTCTTGTTGCTGGCAATGACCGGCTTGGTCCTTTGGCTGGCAAAACGTCATAAATATATGGTTACGGGCTGGTTCTGGTATCTTGGGACGCTTGTGCCCGTCATCGGCCTTGTTCAAATCGGCAGTTTCGCCCTCGCCGACCGCTTTACCTACATAACCCTAACCGGCTTGTTTATCATCGTTGCGTGGAGTGTGGGCGATCTGTCTGAAAGATGGCCGCACCGAAAGATTGTACTCTGGGCCGCCGCTCTGACGGTCCTGTCTGTTTTGGCGATATGCACGAACCGGCAAATCCGGTATTGGAGGGACAGCATAACGCTTTATCAGCACGCATTAAAAGTAACAGAGAACAACTCCCTGGCGCATATCAATATCGCGCTTCCGCTTTTTGAGCAGGGCCGCGTCGACGAGGCCATACAGCATTTGACCCAGGCGGTCCGAATAGCTCCCAAGAGCCGACAGGCCGTCAATGCTCTGGGTTTTTATCTTTACAACGCGGGCAGAATTGACGAAGCTGCCGCCTGTTTCGAAAGGGCGCTCGAAATAGACCCCGCCTATGCCGAGGCCCATTCCAATATTGCTGCCATTTTTACAGATAAGGGTGATTATGCCGGCGCCGTCAAACACTACAGAATCGCACTTACAACCAATGATACACCTTTGACACGCAGCAAACTCGGCTTGGCGCTGCTGAACCTCGGCCTGTTCGAGGAGGCCGTTGCGGAGTATCGTAAAGCCCTTCCGTCGATGCCCGACAATATTGAACTGCTCAATGAGCTTGGTTATGCGCTGGACCGTGCCGGTAATTCTGACGAGGCGATTCCTCTGTACGAAAAAGCCCTCTCTATTGCTCCTGACTATATCGACATACGTCTCAACTTTGGACTTGCTTTAATCAACAGCGGCAGGTTTCAGAAAGCAACGGATGAGTATGAAAAAATGCTGCTGCTCGACCCGAACAACGCGAAGGTTCACAACGGTTTTGGTGTGGCGCTAAGCCGGCTCGGAAAACTTGACCAGGCAATCGAACATTTCGAACAGGCCCTGAAAATCAGGCCTGACTATAATTCCGCAAAAGTTAATCTCGATATCACCCTGGCCGAAAAGCAGAAAGCCAAATCCGAAACGGGAGAAGATAAAAAGAAATAATCCTGTCGTTTTCGAATATCAGGTTACTGAGGACGCTGCTGCTGACGGTATCCGTGAGGTAGCATTCCGGTGATTTCTTTGAAGGCGCGTCTCATATTCGAAGGGTAATGAAAACCTGAACGGACCGCGATTTCATCCACCGGAAGATTTGTCTCAATGAGTAATGCTTTGGCAAGCTCGAAATGCGCCTGCACTATTTCTTCATGTATGGATTTTCCGACCACTTTATGAAACTTTAACTGCAGGGCTCGTTTGCTCGTATAAACGTGGCGGGCGATTGCGTCCACCTGGAGCGGGGTATGGGCGTTTTGCCTGATGTATTTCATCGCCTGTGCAATATCGGGGTCCTCGACTGCATAGACGTCCGTCGAACCGCGCGTCTCGACGTGCGTCGGCCGGATTTCTATGCACTGACCCTGCATCGTTTCCTGGCCCGTTATCATTTTATCAAGGAGCTTGGCGGCGTTATAGCCGGCCTTCTTGAAATTAAACGCGATGCTCGAAAGCGGCGGGTCGCAGATATTGCATATCGCGATGTCGTTATTGACGCCGAGGATGGCGATTTCATCCGGTATGTTGAGACCGGCCTCGCTGGCCACGTTAATTAAATGGCAGGCAAATGTGTCGCAGCTTGCAAGGATAGCCACCGGTTTGGGTAATCCATTAAGCCACTCTACCAGCTTCTGCTGGCCGGTCTTGAGCGCCGTCTTAATCCACAGTCGGGTAAACGTAGCCGGCTCATCGTTTGCAACAAGCACCTGCTTTTCCCTGAACGCTTGAACGTTTTTACCCTTCTCGGCCAGGTATCTGGAAAAATATTCCAGACGCTCGGCGGACCACCGTGCCTGTGTAATGCCAAAAAATGCGAAATTCTCGAATTTCTTTTTCAGCAGATATTCGCAGGCCATTTGTGCGACCTGTCTGGAATTTGCGCTTACAAAGGGAAGATTGAGCAGATTTTGTATTGTGGCCACTCCTATCACCGGTATGCCGATACGCAGCAGCTCTTTTGCCTTTGTAGTCGTCTGCACGCTTACAAAGGCGCCTTTACAGCCCCTTTCCTTGAGAAACTGCAGCGACTTTTGCGAGCTGTCGGGCCAGATAATAAGCTGCCAGTCGCCCTTGTCGCGGATATATTGAGAGACGCCGGCCAGAAGCCCTTCGGTGTTGTGAGTGATTTGATTATGAGCGAAAGCGATTTTTATTTTTTCTTTCATCTCATCAGAACCTTTGGCCGTTTTTCAGTTTTTGTGTGGGCACAACAACCTTTCGCTACAACCGAAGCGGCTTACACATCTTATACTGACCTGAACAGATTTGTCAACACGCGACAATTATAATCTTGTTCGCTGATTCTCATTTCTGATGAAGGTGTATTTCAAAAATCGTTCTTCAGATACACCGGCGATATGCTCGCTTCGACGTAAATCGGCAAGGTGTTCTCTGCCTTAGGTCTTTTGAACGCAGAACTCCACGGATGTTCTAATGTCCGGATTATGCGTGCGAGACCAGGAGCGGAACACCAAAAAAAATTTGGATACCAAACTTCAGGTAACAAATATCGATGGACTATCAGAATTTACGTTTTAGCCGGCTTTATAGGACCAAAAAATATAACGTTTTGTAAGTCCTTGACTTTTATTGAGTTACAACTCTTGAGCAATTCTCAGAAAAAAATAGCCCGTCTAAGCAGAATTAATAGTTAAATCCTTGATTTTGATGGAGTTACGGCTATTGCGCAAAATCGACTTTATTTGTGCGTAAAATGACGTTGTTTGGAATTTTAATTTTTGGGAAAATCATAGTTGTAATGAAGAAATGGGCTAAGCGTAGGCGGCGCCTGGAGTCAGCCGGGTGCTTGCCTGTTTTAAAAGTAGAAGTTTAGCGCGCATAACTTTTATTGTTTTTAATTTAGGAGGAGAATGAGAATGAGAAAATGTGTATTAGTATTTTTGTTGTTGGGTCTTATGGCAAGTGTTGCCAGCGCAACGTCGGATTGGGAAGGCGATGTGAGTAATGACTGGGCTGATGGGGAAAACTGGAGTGATGGCGGGCCTAGTGAAACCGAAAGACGGGATATCGCCCTCAATGGGCCTTACGGCCCGCCTGTGGTTAGCGCCGATAGTACGGCCGGCGTTATCCATATGGGGCGCACGAATACCGGGCAAACTATCGAAAATTCCACTTTGACCATAAGTGCCGGGACGTTGACCGTAGCATCGGCAGGTAACGAGCTTGTCAGCGTGTCTTACGACAATACGACGAACAACCTCGTCGTCGATGGCGGAAATCTGGTTGTGTACCATAATGGTGGTGCTGGGACAGGTGAAATACGTCTGCAGCACGTCGCAAACACTGCCAGTGTCGGATACCTATATCTGTATTCAGGTTCCATTGACACTGAGCAACTGAATTTAGGAAGCAGAGACGGGCTTGGTACGTTCATAGCTGAAGGCGGCACCCTCACTATTCGAAGGCGTATCGACAAGTTTGGTCTGGTTGAGACCAATAGTGCCTATGGCTTCAACCTGGGCGGCGCCACACTTGAGATGGCCGGTCTGACAGACCGCGACAGTGTAATCGGCGATATAGGGATTGGAACGGGCGGTGCGTCTGACTTCTTCATGGACAGCACCTCGACGGTCGTGTTTGACCTTGGTCTATCTGCTAACAAAGGAGGTGTGGCCGGAATTGACTGGGATCAGATTACCTCAAACGGTAATTACACCCTCGACGGCGAACTGATGGTCCGTTTCCTGGAAGCAGCCAGCGTTGACGACTATTGGGATGTCTGGACTGTCAATTCCGCCAATGCGAGTCTCTACAGCGGCTCGGGGGATTTAGACGCCCTCACCCTCCCGGACAATATTGTGGCGAGCTGGATAGATACTGGTAACGGCACCGACACACTTCGCCTGACGTACATTCCTGAGCCGGCTACAATTGCATTGCTTGGCCTTGGCTTGCTGGCTATAAGACGACGCAACAGGAAGTAAAGAGTGGTTTAAAAATCAAGGACTCAGGGCCATACTTTCGATAATTTGAGTATGGCCCTGGGGTGATTTAAGCTGTCAGAAGAGTCGTCATACGCTCTTTTGCAAGTCAATGGGTAGGTTGTTGCTGCCAAAGCGTCATTGGGGGATTCTCATGGATTTTATTATTGTCCGGGGGCCTTGTGCAAAAAGTAATAATAAACTACATAGGGTTGTTACTAAAAACTTAAATTTTGGGTGTATCGGGTTAATTTTTTATAGGAGGACAATGGTTATGAGAAATTGCGTGAGATGGGTGGTTTTGACGGCGGTCTTGCTGGCTTCTGTGAGTGCATTTGCAGCGGCGTGGAATCCGGATACGGATGCTGATTTGTTGTTCAATATGAATTTTCAGACCTACAACAATGGAGCGCACACGACCACGGACGCCAAAGGTGGTCTTGTTGGAACTGTATACGATTATAACGCTACTTATCCCAATTTATTTGGAGAGGATGCAAACAAGCCCGGTCTTGGCTACGACGGTAACTTCGCAGCAATTCACGACATAGCAACAGGTTCCGGTTCCGTGTCCGGCGGCATTCCAAGCCCCAACGACGTTAAGCTAAAAGTTCCTTCAGGCACGGCCGTCTTTGACCTTTCAGTCTACTATGATATAATGTTAGATAAACATACCTGGACTTTCTGGTTCAATGTCCCAACTCTTGTCGATGGTACTGTAATAAGGCATGCAAGCGTCAACAGCGACCCGTGCTCGCCCTGGTATGAGGATTACAAGAACGACGTATGGGAAATACGCATATACGGCGGCAAGCTCCAGTTTTATCACAAGAATAACTGCCTGCGTATGGAGACGGCTTCTATGCTGAGCGAATATGGGCTTGACGTAAATACCTGGTATCACGCGGCCGTTGTAATTGACAGGTCTGACTGTGAAGAAACCAGCGTTCCCACAACCCAGTTAAGCAGCAAGATATACGTCGATGGTCTTGAGGTGCCCGTGATAGTTACTTCTTATAATACCGACACTATGAACGTTGACACTTATTATGACTCGCCTTTATGGATTGGAGCCGGGGAGCGCGAGTTTGACGGTCTGTTGGACGAAGTGCGACTTTACAGCCGGACCCTGACTCCAGTGGAGGTCAGTATTCTCAATCAGCCCGATACAACCATACCGAGAGCACTGCTTCCTATTCCGAGGTCCGAAAATGTGGTTATTACCACGGATTTGACCTGGGACGCTGCGGACGGTGCTACGTCACAGATTGTGTATTTCGGCACCGATCCCGAAAATTTGGCGCAGATAGCGTCGGGCAGCGGGACGTTGGAAAGTGCCGACCCCTGTGCGGGGCTGCTCGCCCTCAACACTGAGTATTTCTGGTATGTTAATTCAAATGGTGTTGATGGGCCACTCTGGTCGTTTATCACCGAAACAGGCAAGGCGCTCAATCCGTCTCCCGCCGACGGCGAGGAAGATGTAAATAACGCTGACGTTGATTTATCCTGGACCACTCCTACAACGGCAACATACACGGTTTACGCGTCAACGATAAGGTCGGATCTGGAATCACCCGACTTCAATTGGTTCGCAAATGGCCTTACGGACCCCTGCGTAGATGATTTTGACCCCTGCAGCATAGGCGGCAGAGGCGAAATCTATTATTGGCGTGTTGACTGTAATTACGCTTCAGTAGGCACGGTATGGGGCGATATATGGAGTTTCCGCACTGATCCGTATGATCTTGTATTTAACACTTCAGGTTACGCGAAAACATTCGCCGACCACTCAGTCGCGGCCTACGGTTGTGAGATTCACGGCGCCGGCTGGACAAGCGTTACAACCGGCTCCCTCGAGGGCACCTTCGCCGACGGCAACGCCATAGCCGTTTTTAACTTCCCGAGCGGCTTTAATTACGACAGGAAATATGACATTATCGTAATACCGGCGTATCGCGCTAAGGACATTAATTCTACCATTAACTTCCCCACACCGCTTTCCATAAATGTAACAGGCGATTTCTATTTTGACGGCAGGATACAGATTGCCGGAGATGATACTTTGACAAACACCCAGGATAACACCTTTGCGCGTTGCGGCGGGTTCCCAGGGCCCAAGCACAATCAGAATGAAAGCATCTTTAGTAATGACCCTCCCGTTCCTGTTACCGATTACTGGACTTCGTACCCCTTCCCCAATTATTATCATCATCGCTATGGTAACATCGGCGTCCCGAGTACGGACAAGTTCATATATGTTCCAACGGCCCTTGCGCAGAGAACATTTGGACCTGGTCAGCCCGTAAATCCGCCGTATAAAGGCGGTGGAGGCGGCGGTTCCGGCGGCGTCGGCGGCGAGGCAGGCCGCGGCTATTACTTTGGTGTTTTTAGCGGCGGTCCAAGCTACGGTGATGAGGAAGTGCCCATCCCGTTTGGCGGCAGTTCAGGCGGATGGGGTGCAAAAGCCGGGGGCAGTGCGGGCGGCGGCGGCATCGAAATTATCGCCGATGGTAACGTCATCTTAGACAGCAATTCCCAAATCAGGGCCTTTGGCGGCGGTCAGCTATATAGCACGGCATCCGGAGATGGTGCAGCCGGCGGCGGCGGCGCCGGCGGCTCGGTTAGAATAATTGCCGGCGGCTCTGTTACAAACAGGGGTATTATCAATGTCAATGGCGGAAAGGGTGGTAACGCCAACACTAAGGCCAATAATCCAAGCGGCGGCGGCGGCGGCGGCCGGGTGGCCATTTTCTATGGCACTACAATAGACCTTAACGATGGTACCATTACCGCCAATGGCGGCGCCAAGGGCACTTATCAGGGATACAGTATTGCCGAAAATGGTAAGAACGGCACTATTTTTATAACAAACGGTTCGCCCAAAAAGGCCTCGGCGCCCACCCCTGCAAACGGCGATAAGATGGTTTACTGCAGTTCTGACCCCTGCACTATCAAGCTTAAATGGTATTCCGGTTACGGCGGCACTACCGACGAAGTTTTCTGTGATACCTTCTCGCCTCCTACCACCTCACGCGGTTCAGCTTCCGCGACCCGAGGCAGGCACGAGGTGAATATGACTGTTTCGCCAGGAAATACTTACTACTGGAAGGTTAAAACCGACGGCGATGTCAACAGCGATCCATGGTCATTTAAAACGGTTAGCTGGCGGTGCGAGCAGTATGCCGGGACCGATCCTAACCACGTTGGCGGACCAGAGTGGGACTCCAATCATGACTGCGTCCTTAATTTTGAAGATTTCTGGTATTTTGCGAAGGATTGGTACAACAACGGATTCGGGGACTATCGGCTTGACCATACCTTCGTAGGCGGTATGCCGGGCGATGGTATTCCCAGTGATTTGGCCAGGTGGGCAAATGAATGGTTAGAGTGTTATAACAGGACAGACAGCGGATGTGCCGGCTGGTAAACCGGTTGAAATGTGAATGAATGATTATACATTTGAAAAACAGATGTCTTTTCAGGGTGATGGAATAATTTAAGGAGATAACGCCATGGAAAGAAAACGAGGTTTTACGTTAATCGAACTGTTGGTGGTAATCTCGATTATCGCCCTGTTGATGGCGATTCTTTTACCTGCATTGGGCAAGGCAAGGGAGCATGCGAGGCGAGCGGTTTGTGCCTCCAACGTCAGGCAAATCGGAGTCGCGCTGATGGCATACGTCACAGATAACGAAGATTTATTGCCCTGGTATGGGGCCCCAAGACGCATCACCGGCGACGGTTGGACATGGTCGAACGACGAGGACAACCATGCATACACTGTTTTTCGAACCAAACACGCCCCTAATGATGAGCTTTATCAACGTCCTGACACTCCCTGTATCTGCGGCTACGCCAGTTCCACGGGAGGCCGGCCTGTGCCTATGAAACTGGGCTGTCTTTTTCCCCGCTATGTGGGTGACGGGAAGCTATTTTATTGCCCGTCAAATCGGGAGCGGCAATACCAATACGAATCTTACACCAATCCGGATACGTCTGTACCAGGCGGCGCATCCTTGACCAGTGCTTGGGGTATGCCTCATCAGCTTATTAACAGGGGCAGCAATAATGACTGGGTTCGTATAGGATACGCTTATTACCCGATAAACGGGTACCTCAAAGGCGCTTCCGATTTTGAACGGTCGAGTGACCCTGCTGGTATCCCCGTGCCTAAAAATACCCCGAGAAGATATTCCCTGCTCAGCAAGAAGTACCCGTACGTGACGGATGTTCTCTGGACTAGAAAGGGCCTGAGCCATAAATCGGGAATAGACGCAACCAAGGAAGTAAAAGCCGGGGGCATCAACGCCTTGTTCAAGGACGGGCACGTCAGTTACATTAAAGACCGGAAGGTTTCGTATAAGATAGGATTTGCGCCAACTTTTTACGAGGGGATGCTTTTCAATAATGAGTTTTGGAATCGCTGGTGGGACCCTCCTGGTAAGGACAGGGATCCTGAATTTGATGACGCGAGGCTCATTTTATACTACACATACAAGATGATTGAAGATGAGAAATGGTGATTTTATCCGGCGGGAGAATTGAACGCCGCCGCAATGTAATAATATGACATAATTGTCGCGGGAAACGGAGATTATTTAGATAATCGGGGCGGGTAAGGAGGGTGAAGTCGGCGTAGGTGTTGGGGCAGGGATTGGGTAATACGCAAGTGTTAAAAAAGAGCACTATTTGTGTTTTTTTGTTTATGGCGTCGGCAGCCGGCAGCGCGTCGGCCCTCGACGCCTTTCCCGGCGCGGAGGGCTCCGGTCGTCTGGCTATCGGCGGGCGGGGCGGCGCAGTTTACGAAGTTACTAACCTCAATAACAGCGGTTCCGGCTCTATCGTTGACGCCGTCAGCCAGCCCAACAGAACGATTGTTTTTCGGATCTCCGGAACGATTGCGCTGGGGTCGGTGATATTAGAGCCCAAATCATACACGACAATCGCGGGCCAGACCGCTCCCGGCGACGGAATCTGCCTCAAAGGCCGGATTCAAATAAAGAACAACGTGCATGATATTATTATTCGCTATATTCGCGTCCGCGTGGATGAAGGCCAGGCCAATTCAGACGGCGACGCCATCGATATCGACGAGGGATATAACATAATAATCGACCACGTTACCGCATCCTATTCGCGCGACGAAGGGATTTCCTGCCAGGAAGACACCAACAAAGTAACCGTTCAGTGGTGTATCATAAGCGAGGCCCTGACATACCAGGACCACAGCTACGGCTCGCTGATTCGGGGCCGAAACGGCCAGCAAAAGACGTATCATCACAATCTGTATGCGCACAACAATAAGCGAAACCCCAGGCCCGGAAACTATACCGGCATCGGCTCGGACCCTGAAGGGCTGCATTTCGACTTCCGCAATAACATTGTGTATAACTGGGCGGGGAGCATTGCCGGGTATAATGACGACGGCGCTGGCTATGTGAGCCGGTATAACTTCATAGGCAATGACTGTATAAGAGGGCCGGAATCGAGTACCAGCAGTTATGCCCTTCGCGAGAGCTCGCCCGACGCATACGGCTATTTTTCCGAAAATGCAAAAGACGGCATCGTGCCGACGGGCGGTTCCGGCCAGTGGCTTCTGGTTTATTTCAACGGTTTTACTCCCGCTCAAATAACCGCCTATAAGGCGCGTTCGTATCTGATTCCTATGGAGGCGGTAACCACGACTTCCGCGGCGCAGGCCAAAATAGACGTTTTAGGCGGCGCTGGGGCCAGTTTCCCCGTCCGCGACATAATCGATACCCGTATTGTCAACGACGTGCTAAATCTAACGGGTCATTCCATAGCCACGACCGCCGAGCAGCCGGAGGGCGCCTGGCCGCCGCTTGATTCGCTGCCTGCGCCGACGGACACCGACCACGACGGAATGCCAGACGAGTGGGAAGAGGCGGTTTGTCTTGACCCTGATAATGCCGCAGACCGCAACGGCGACAGCGACGGGGACGGCTACACCAATCTTGAAGAATACCTCAACTGGCTGCCTACAGGCGCCAGCGTGCCAAAAAAGACGGACGTTAATTGCGATGATTCGGTCGATTTCCTTGATTTTTCGGATTTTGCCGGGCGCTGGCTCAGTTCGGCCGGCGAGCCGTTATACGATGAAAGATATGATTTTAGCGGCGACGACACGATAACAACGGATGATTTGTCGTATATCGCGCAGGACTGGCTCACGGCCGGCGGTGAATATTAGCCCTTGTAGCGCAATGCTTCAGGGCGCCCCGGAGTTTGAATGGAAAGATTTATGACAGTGAAAATTTTAAAGATAACGCTTGTTTACTGTCTGCCAGCCGGTTTGATTTGCAGCGCGGCCCAGGATGCAGGTGCGCCCTGGAGACAGGATGTCAAACTGTCTGGTTTGGCTAAGCTGTTTGAAACCGGCGAAACCCGTTCTATTACAGTGGACGTCGCCGGCAATGGTGATTTTAATTCGATACAACAGGCCATCGACTCTATCGGTAATGGCAACCACCAGAGGATGGTCGTGCTGATAAAACCGGGCTTTTATAACCAGCGAGTTCTGATACCAAAAGGCAAGCCCTTTATAACCCTGCGAGGCGATGACCCGTTCAAAACGACCATAAGCTTTAATCTTCATCACGATAGAAAGAAGCCCGACGGCTCAGGTATTTACCGCTCCGATTGCGCGACGCTCATCGTGGAAAGCAACGACTTAATACTGGAAAATCTTACTATTGAAAATACTTACGGCCCTCATCCGCAGGCCCTTGCGGCGAAATTGGTAAGCGAACGCGCGCTTGTCTTGAACTGCCGGTTTCTTGGCGGTCAGGACACGCTAATGGCCAATGCCGGCAGACAGTATTACCTGAATTGTTATATAGAAGGCGGCACGGATTTCATTTACGGCTATTCGCAGGCCGTCTTTGACAACTGCACAATACATAGCAAGGAAAGCAGTCATATTACCGCACACGCGGCGACTGAGCCGAACCTGCCCACCGGTTTTGTTTTTTACAATTGCAGGGTCACGACGGCCGACGGCGTTAAGACCGACCTCGGCAGGCCGTGGCGGCCTTATGCAAGGGTGGTCTATTATGACTGCTGGCTCGATAAAGGCATAAAACCCGCCGGCTGGGACAACTGGCGAGACCCTAACAGGGAAAAGACCGCCTTTTTCGCCGAATACAGAAGCAGCGGCCCCGGCGCTAATCCGGGCGGCCGGGTGAAGTGGTCAAATCAGCTTACTGAAGCCGAGGCACAAAAATATTTGCCGGAAAAGTTTATGAAGGCCGGTGCAAATACCATTGACCCATGGCTTGAAAAAATCCTTGATTTTCGTAAAACTGCCATTCTTAAAAACTGAATATTTATGGAAACCATTAAAATTGAAATATTGTTTTCGGTTCTATTGATGAGTTCAGGCGTTGCCTGTTCGGCTTCAGCGGCACTGCGGGCGTTTCCGGGTGCGGAAGGTTTTGGAATGAACGCTTCCGGCGGCAGGGGCGGATGGATTATTGAGGTTACCAATCTCGATGACAGTGGGCCGGGCAGTTTAAGGGCAGCAATAGAGGCAAAAGGCCCGAGGGTCGTTGTTTTCCGCGTTGCGGGCTATATTGAGTTAAAGTCAATGCTGGATATAAATGAGCCGGATATTACGATTGCAGGACAAACGGCCCCGGGCGACGGAATATGTCTTAAAAATTACGGCCTGAGCGTTCACGCTGACAACGTGATTATTCGCTACCTGCGCGTGCGCCCGGGCGACGCCGCAAGACAGGAATTTGACGGTATTTCCGTTTTAGACGGCCGCAATATCATTATCGACCATTGCTCGGCAAGCTGGGCGACGGACGAGGTTGTCTCGGTGGTTTCGAGGAAAACCTCGCTGGGCAACGTTACGGTGCAGTGGTGTATAATTGGCGAGAGCTTGAATTGCTCAGTTCATCGCAAGGGCTGTCACGGCTACGCCTCATTGGTCCGCGCCTGCTTCGGCAACGGCGTTAGTTTCCATCATAATCTTTACGCGCATAACAACGGCCGAAGTCCACGCCCGGGCAATTACGTCGATTCCCAAAACGACCCCTGCGGTTTAATCTTTGATTTCCGCAACAATATCGTGTATAACTGGGGCGGGAAGCACGCGGGATACAACGACGACGGTAAAAATAATGCAAACAGCATTACTAATATGAATTTTGTGAATAATTATTACGTAAAAGGCCCCAACTCAATGGGTGGGGTAGCTTTCAAGGAAACCAGCGCCGGCTGTAAGGCATATTTTGCCGGCAACTGGATGGACGGCGTCTGTCCGAATGACCCCTGGGCACTTGTTGAATTTGCCGACTTTACGGGGGCGCAGAAAGATGCGTATAAGCAATCAATCCCCATACCCGTTGCGCCGGTAGTTACTGAGGACGCGTCAACGGCGTATAAGCGGGTTTTAGCCGACGCCGGCGCGGTATTTCCCGCCAGAGATGCGATTGACAAGCGTGTCGTGGACAGCGTCGCACAAAAAACGGGCCGTATAATTAATCATATAGAAGAAGTCGGCGGCTATCCGGCGATCGCAACCGGCGGAGCACTCGCCGATGGCGACCACGACGGAATGCCCGATAAATGGGAATCAGCCGTCGGCCTGAATCCTGCCGATGCAAACGACGCCCGTAGCAACCGTGATGGCGACGGCTACACCAATATTGAGGAATATATTAACCGGCTGCCATCAGGCGGGCCGATGCCGAAAGAGTAGTGCAATGAATAAACTAACATTAGTCAACATAGGCGGCTTTGGTCATTCAGACGCGGTTTTTCGCGATTTGGCCGGTATGCAGGAGGCCGAGCTGATGGGGTTGGCCCCGGCCTACGAGGGCGAGGATATTTCAAAGTTCCTGAAACTTCAGCCGGCCGTCGGCAAGAAAGTATATGGCGGCTATAAACAGATGCTAAATGAGGTGAAGCCTGACGTTGCTATAATCAGCACGCGACTCGACCTTATACCGCTTTTGATAATGGACGCCGCAAATGCTGGCTGTCACATAATAGCTGAAAAGCCGCTTGCTCTGGATTTGGCGACGCTGGAGAAAGTCCGCAGAAAAGTGGAGCGGAAAAAAATTAACCTTACGGCTATGCTGACAATGCGCAGTGACCCTCAATTCGTTGCCGCGCGGCAGGTTTACGACGGCGGCGTCATTGGCGAGGCCGTTTTGGTCAACGCCCGAAAGAGCTATAAATGGGGCACAAGACCCGACTGGTTCGCAGACACGGACAAATACGGGGGCACAATCGGATGGGTCGGCATACACGCCTTTGATTATATCAATTATATTACGGGGCTGGGTTTTACCAAAGTCGCCGCAATGCAGAGTAATTTCGCCCATGGCGAAAGGGCTGGCTGTGAGGATAACTGTGCCCTTGCGGTCGAACTGGCTAACGGAGCTCACGCCACGATAAGCGTCGATTACTGCCGGCCGGAGATTGCCGCAACGCACGGCGACGACTGGATAAGAATCGTCGGGACCAAGGGAGTGCTTGAAGCGAGCGGCTCTAAAAAGGAGTGTTTCGTTATAAGCAGTGTAAAGGGAAGCTTCCAGCAGGCACTGCCCGATACAAAAGACAAGATATTCAGCAGGTTTCTTTTGAACGTTCTTGAGGGTAAATCCAACGACGAAATCGCACGGCTATCTTTTATGCTTACCAAAGTATGCCTGATAGCCCGCGAGGCCGCTCGAAAGAACAAGATTTTAAATATTAAATGGAACGGAACAAAGAATGATTAAGCTGGCGATGACAGGCGCAGGCGGATACGCTTATGAATTGATAAAGCGTATCTGTGATTTGCCCGGCAAAATGGAGATAGTAGCGGTTACGAGTAATCCGGCGAGGAAATCGTTGGGCAGGTCGTTCTGCCAGAACAAAGGCATCCCGATTTACGACGATACCGACCAGATGATTAAAAACATCAAAGGGATTGCCGACGTGATTTTTATACCGGCGCCGATTCACAAGCATTTCACCCTTACCACCAGGTGCATAGACGCCGGCTTCGATATTTTTCTGGAAAAGCCGCCCGTCGCCACCATACAGGACCTCGATGAACTGACAAGATACGCATTCGAGCGGGGTAAAAAGATTCCCGTGGCGTTTCAATATCTTTATTCGGCAATCATACAGGAGTTAAAGAAGCGAATCGTGGAAGGCCGTTACGGCGAAGTAAAGCGGGTTCGTGGTATGGCCGGCTGGCCGAGGTTCGACACGTATTATAATCGCAGTGAGTGGGCGGGCAAACTTCGCATAAACGGCGAATGGGTCCTTGACGGGACGATAAACAATCCGCTGGCCCATATGCTGAGCGATGAATTGTATCTTGCTTGTGCCGAACCCGGCAGAATGGCGCAGCCCGCAAGCGTCGAGGCAGAATTATATCACGGCCACGATATAGAAAGCGAGGACACAAGCAGCTTGCGGGTCATAACCGATAAAGGCGTTGAGATACTGTTTAACGCCTCGCTTTGTTCCGATGCAAGAATGGACCCGTCCGTAATTATTGAATGTGAGAAAGCCAGGATTGAGTACGTCGGTTTCAGCAAGGCCGCGATAACGCTTGAAACGGGCGTCGTTGAGCATATAACCGACAACGATGAAAAACGCATCAACATGCTTGTAAAACTGGCCGAGCATTATGAAAACGGGTGGCATTATCCGATAACGCTTGAGACCTGCAGGCCTTTTACGCTGGTGGTAAACGGCGCGTTTGAGTCGTGCGGCCGGCCTCATCCGATTGATAAGGAATACCTCACCTGCCATGAGCAGAATGACCATACGGGCGATACGGTTAAGACAGTAATCAAGGATATTGACAACTTTTTGCGTACCGCTCACGAAAAAGGCAAGCTGTTTTCCGAAGTTGGCGCACCCTGGGCTAAAAAGTCCGGCAAATTCGACTTGAGGGGCTATAAAAAATTCCCCACGAGCGCTGGTTTTGAACGTGTATAGCCGGTGAGAGTTCCACGTATTTTACCGTTCTATTGAGAGATGTTTTGCGCAATATCATCCTTTTTTTTGCGCAAAAAATCCACTTGCCAAGTCCAGACACATATTAGAATAATATAGAGGTTTCTGCGAGGCCGAATTTTTTACTAAAAGGGTTGGAGTATCAATTATGCGAAAAAACCTTATTCTGATTATAACACCAATAATACTGTTTTGCTGCACATACCCCGTTGAGAGTTTATCTGCAGCCGTCGGCCCGCCCCTGCGGGTGATTGTTCCACCGATGGCTTATGATGATACGAGCATTACGGTAATCTGGGAAAAACCAAATGACTATTCGAAAGTCGCCGGTTACAACGTTTATAAAAACGGTTCTTTAGCCAGAAATACGAAGAAACTTTTTTACAACCTGACCGGCCTGGAACCAAATTCCCCTTATTCGATTACCGTAAAAGCCGTCGATGCAGCCGGCGAGGAGTCCCTGCCCGGCACAGTTACACAGTCAACCGCTCCTGCAATGAAAGTGTTTGACGTAACCAGCTACGGCGCGGTCGGCGACGGCAAAACCTTAAATACCGCGGCGATTCAAAAGGCAATTGTCGAATGCGCGGCGGGCGGTAAGGTCTTAATACCTGCCGGAACATTCGTCAGCGGAGCGCTTTTCCTGAAAAGCAATATCACCCTTCAAATCGACGGGACTCTGCGAGGCAGCGATGACCCTAATGATTATCCTCAGACAAGCAAAAGATTCCCATACTACATATCCGGCAACAATTATATGGGCCTGCTCAACGCTTATACAACGGATTATGGAAGTATTACAAACGTGCGAATATGCGGCTGCGGCACGGTAAACGGCGGCTCAGACACCGTCGGTTCGGTAAAAGGTCATAAAAATACGATACTGGGCAATAATCAGGTGGCCGCAAACGAAGGCGACGACAGCGACAGGGCTGATATGCTTACCATAAAAGGCGTTGACGGCTTGTATATCGGAGGACTTACGTTTGTCAATCCCGCGATGCATACCATATTTATCAGCTATTGCAAAAATATTACCGTAAACGGAATCAATGTAAGCACTTATGACATACATAACGCCGACGGTATTAATATATGCACTTCTGATACTGCTTATGTTTTCGATTCCACTTTTGATACCGGTGATGACTGTATTAATTTTAATGCGGGCGTTGGCGCAGACGGTGTAAAAGAAAATTTCCCCGACAACAACATCAGAATTTTCAACTGCATCACCAAACGCGGTCACGGAGGCGTAGCTTTCGGCAGCTTCACGGCGGCGTGGATTCAAAACGTCCTGGTAGAGGATTGCCTTTTTGACGGAACGGACATCGGCATCCGGTTTAAAACAAATAAATCCAACGGAGGGGGCGCCAGAAACGTCATTTTCAGAGAGATAACAATCAGGAATATTGCAAAAGACGCGGCAATATTTTTCGATAGCGCTTATGCACATACGCCTACCAAGTATCCTTCAGCGGGGCCGGGGCAGTTTAAGGATATTACCGTAAATAACGTCACCTGCACCAATCTCAAAAAATATGGTATTTATATAAGCGGTCTGGAAGGCACACCGCATACTAATCTATCCCTGAGCAACGTTTCCATCGACAGCGCTGCTACCGGCGGAGCTTTTGTCAATAATTGCACAAACAGCATGTTTGACACAATTGAGATTAAAAACAGCGCGCCGGCCTGGAAGATTGATGCGAATTCGACGGCCGGACTGACTTTCAAAAATTGCAATCCTTCGCCCGATTATCAGCCCAAAACGACTCAAGCCCCTGAAATAGCGGCGGCGCCGGCCCCTGCGGTCGTGTCGAGTTTGCCGGACCGCAAGATAACCATTGTTATTGCGGGCGATACGACAGCCAAAGACAACAAGGGCTGGGGACCGGGTTTCAAAAGTTTTCTTACCGACCGTGCCGAGTGCACTAATATGGCCATCGGCGGGCGCAGCAGCAAAAAATTTATTGACGAAGGACGCTGGAGCAAGGCGCTTGCGCTGAAGGCCGATTACTACCTGATTCAGTTCGGCCACAACGACGAATCGGCAAAAGACGACAGCAAAACAGACCCAAATACCACATATCGTGAATTTATGACGCGATACGTTGATGAGGCCCTGGCAATCGGCGCAAAGCCAATACTTATAACATCGCTGGTGCGCCGCCAGTGGGATGCATCCGGCAAAATAAATTCCAGTTTGGCACCCTACGCAGAGACGGTCAAGGCGATTGCGAAGGAAAAGAACGTCCCGCTCGTTGACCTTCATAATCGCAGCAAGGAATTGTGCGAACAATTTGGTAAACAGAAGTGCGATGCGCTTAGCCCGCTCAAAGATAACGGCCAGATTGATAACACCCATCTCACCGACGAATCAAGTCATATTTTTGGTCGGCTCATCGTTGAAGAACTAATCAAGGTCGCCCCTGAATTAAAACCATGCTTCAGCAGCGAACCGACCCCGGACGCCGGCGCAACGGCCGAAGCGCCTGTTGTATCACCGTAATTAAAGGAACATCGTGATGACCTTTTACGGTTTCCACATTATCGACATCATAATAATCGCCGCTTATCTGACGATTATCACGTATATCGGCAAAAGGAGCATAGCGAGGATTCGTAATCAGGAGGATTACTTTTTGGCAAGCCGGAAGGTCGGCAAATTTTTCCAGTATTTCCTCAATATGGGCACCATAGTTGACGCGGGCAACGCCGCGAATACCGCCAGCGCCGCTTTCAGTAAAGGGCTTGGCGGAGTATGGATTCTGCTGGCTCCCATTCTTACGGGGCCGTATTACTGGTTTATGGCGGGCTGGTTTCGGCGAGTGCGGCTTATCACAATGGCCGAGCTTTTCGACGAGCGATTTAAAAGCAGATTTATGGCCTGTATTTATGCCTGTATGGGAATGATGCTTAGCATCATAAATATCAGCATCGAAAACAAGGTCTCGTTGCGGACGTTTCAGGCAATGACCGTCAAGCCCGAGTCGAAATATACCGAGCGGGAAAAACAGCAGGTGCAGCAGTTCAGCGAATATCGTCAACTCGACAAATTATACAGGACCAAACAGCTCGAGCCGGAAAAAGTCGAAAGATATAACGCCCTTCGCAGTATGTATAAAAAAAACCAGATTAGCGCCTATATATCATATACCAAACCTTTCTGGTTTTTCGCTGTTTATATCGGCGTTGTGGGCGGGTATGTAATAATGGGGGGGCTTAAGGCCTCGGTGCTGAATAATTTCATCCAGGGACTTTTGATATTCGCGTTTTCCGGAATGATGATACCCCTTGCGTTATTCAAGCTGGGGGGCTGGAGCGAGTTTTCAGCGAGGGTTCCGGGGCATATGCTCTACATATTCGGCTCCGGCCTCGACGAATTCGCCCTTTGGTCAATCGGCGCCTATATGCTTGCCAACTATATTATCGGTATCACCGGCCACCAGGGCAATATGGCCAACAACGGCTCGGCCAAAGACGAGCTGGCCGCCAGAACAGGCAATATCGGCGGCGCTTATACCAAGCGGGTTCTGACGATTATGTGGGCGATATGCGGCCTGCTTGCCTATGCCCTTTATCACGAATCAATCTCCGACTCCGACACCGCCTGGGGCGTAATGAGCAATAATCTTTTGGGGGTGGGCCTTCGCGGCATTATGATATCGGGCATACTCGCGGCCAATATGTCAACCGTCGCCAGTGTTTCTGTATATCTGTCGGCGCTGTTTGTCCGGCATTTATACAAGCCGCTTAACCCGAATCAATCGGAACGCCATTACGTCAACGTCTCACGCGTCTCGATAGCGTTCATTCTGCTGTTGAGCGTTTACTTCGCAACGACAAGCAGAGGCATCATTGACATACTTAAGATGCTTCCTTCGCTGAACGTAATTTTCGGCGCGCCTGTGATGCTGCTGTTGTTCTGGAAACGCCTGACCCTGAAGGCCGTTTATATACAGGTCATAACCTGTGTCGTGCTGTTTGCCGTCCTTCCGGGCGTGCTGCCTAAGTTCGGCGCAGTCCGTAATTCCCAGCGGCTAACAGAGCAGACCGCCGAGATAACAGTTAAACGCATTGTCGAGGCAAGGCAGGAGGACGTAGATAAGGGACTTGCTCAAAATGTCGGGCAAACAATAACAAAAGAAACACTCATCCCGCCGACGGCCATTTACTTTGATTCGGTGGCAAGAAGTAAGCCGGACGACCCCAATTCGCCGAAAATCGGCCTGGGCCGGCTGAACACCGAAATAATTCTGCTCGGAATGCTCGGCTTTGACCTGCAGCACGTCAAGCCCTCAACGCTTTTGACTCTGCGGTATCTTACCGACGCCTTTTTGCCGTTTTTGATTCTCATTCCGGTAAGTTTGATTACGAGCAATAAAGGCCTCGAAGAAAACATCGCCCGCTTCTACGCCAAAATGAAAACCAAGGTCATTGCCGACCGGGAGCTTGACAAGACCGAACTCGAGAAAAGCTACGCCAATCCCACACGCTTCGACCATTTGAAACTTTTCCCGAAATCGAACTGGGAATTCTGCAAGTGGACGAGGGAAGACACCGGCGGCTTCATCGTCAGTTTGGCACTTACCACCGGCATTTTATTTGCCTTCTGGCTGCTCATTAAAATGATTGCTTATTAACGTGGGCGGGCGAACCGGCATGTTTGCCCGCTTCACAATCACCTCTTCGGTATGGGCGGACCTTCGGGTTCGCCCTATTTTTTTATCAGCACGTTCCTTTGAACAAAATCTTTTACGAATTCGGCGATAATCTCCTTCCCCTGCATTTCCTTAACGCCGAAGGCCATAGCCGGTCGTCCGGGTTTAGCGTCTTTATCAAGAGTAATTTTGACGTTTTCAAAAAGTATATTCTCAATAGGTCTTTCAGGCAGGCCTAACAAAAAAGCCGCAGCGCTTTGGGCGTTCTCGGCTGTAACGTTTGTTATTTTTATGTTCCGAATACAGGGAGTGGTTTCTGTAATCGGTCTTGGATTGCGGTCAGAAAGTGCAGCGAATTCTTGCGGCCTGGCGCCGCATTCGTAATATAAATTCATCACTACCGGACAGCCGACGCCCGTCATAGTGATATTATTAATCGTAATATTTTCTACTGTGCCGGCCCTTCCCCGCCGGGATTTTATTCTCAGACCCCGGTCGGTGCCGTTGAAAACACAATCGCTTATTTCGATATCTCGAATATTACCTGCCGTTTCAGAGCCGATAACGACGCTGCCGTGGCCCCGCAGCATTTTACATCTTTTTATAACGATGTTCCGGCAGGGCTTGTTGACCCTCATTCCGTCTTTGCCGATACCTGACTTGATGCAAAGGCAGTCGTCGTTCACATCGAAATTGCAGTCGATGCCCTCGACCCCGTCGCAGGAATCGATATTAAGCCCGTCGCCGTTGATTCCATCAGGGGGATTTTGAAACGTCATATTTTTCACCGTAACTTTCGTGCAGTAAAGAAGATGCGTATTCCAGAAAGGCGAGTTACGAATTATTATCCCATCGAGCAGGACATTAGAGCAATTATTAAACTGTAGAAGAGGCGGCCTGAAAAAAAATGAGCCAATGCCGCCTCCGCCGCAATCCGACAAGTCCGTATCCTTATTGAGTTTGTCGAATTCCTTATCGCGGGCTGATTCTGGCTTTGTCTGCCCGCTCGCTTTTCGCCGTTTGAATTCCTTCCACCAGGCCTGTCCGCTTCCGTCGATTGTTCCGGCGCCGGTTATTGAAACGTTTGTTAAATTTTCCCCGTAAATGCAGGGTGAGTAGCCGAAACACTCCACGCCCTCCCATCTTGATTTAATCGCGGGCCAGGACGCGAAATCATCGTTGAAAATAACTAGCGCATCTTTTTCAAGATGCAGGTTCACGTTGCTTTTCAAACGAATCGGCCCGGTCAGGAATTTGCCCGCGGGGACGACAATCGTGCCGCCGTTATTTTTATCGCTTTTCTTGATGGCGTCAGTAATCGCCTTAGTATCATCGGCGACGCCGTCGCCAATTGCCCCGAAATCGCGGATGCTGAAGCTATTTTGTGACTGATTCATTGGGTGAATTTTAACTACGGATTGCGCGGATTTCCACCGATTTCAAGAAAACTATCGGCAGCGGACTCATCTATCAAGTATCGAGCATCAAGCATCTATTCTATGATATTCACTCCCTTTTGCTTGAGATACTGTTTAAGCTGCTTAATCGAGATAATATTAAAATGGAACACCGAAGCCGCGAGGAGTATTGTTGCGCCCGCCTTTACTGCGTCATAGAAATGCTCAAGCTTGCCGGCGCCGCCGGAGGCCACAATTTCAGCTCCCGTAGCGTCCGCCATCGCCTTTATCACGGGTAAATCGTATCCGGTTTTTGCGCCGTCTCCTGCCTTGCTCGTCGGCAGGATTGTTTTAATCCCGAATGAATAGACCTTTTTCGCCCATTCGACCGCGTCAAAGCCGGTCGCGGTCCTCCCGCCGTCGATATAAACCTCATATCCTGACGCCAGCTTCTCATTCACGTCCACGTCAATGGCCACCGTAATCTTGTCGGCCCCGAACTCCTTTATCATTTGCTTGATAATATCCGGGTTGCGGAAGGCCGCGCTGCTTGTTGAGATTTTGTTCGCACCCGCCTGCAAAACATCTTTTGCAATTTTCAAATCCGAGATTCCGCCCCCCGCCGTGAAAGGCACCGTCGTTACCTCCGCCACTTTTTTCACCACGTCCAGCATCGTCGGCCGGTTCTCTATCGTCGCCGTAATATCCAGCATCGCAAGCTCATCGGCCTCCGCCTGACAGTACGCCTTGGCGCACTCGACTGGGTCGCCCGCGTCGCGAATATTTACAAAATGCACGCCCTTCACCACTCGCCCGTTCTTCATATCAAGACACGGCATAATTCTTATCTTCTTATCCATTCCTTTTCCTTTTCAATTATGGATTTCTAAAACCACACACTCCAATTCTGAACAAAGGATAAAATAATTTTGTGAGTAAATCAATGATGGGCGGGATTACACAATTTTTTATTCCGGCAGGTGTTTGTTTTTTGTTTAGGGTCAAAACCAGATAAATCAGGACACGGCTTTGTATTTTTCCCCTATCACACTTTTTCCTGTCTGTTGAATCATAAGTCGTTTTCCGTTAAACTGCTGCGAAATTATGACCGCCGAAGAGAACAACAATAATAAACCATTTCAAAACCCCCTGACGCAGGAATCAGGAATTTTTGCATCATCAGAACAACAGGGACTTGCCGGAGAAAAGGCAGCGCTTGCCGCTCTTAAACATAAAGGTCTGCTCAGCCGCTGGCGGGGATACCTTCGAATGACCGGTCCCGGCTGGATGCAAAGCGCAATGACTCTCGGTGGCGGCAGCGCCATGGCGTCGCTTTTTGCCGGGGCGATGCTCCAGTATAAGCTGCTCTGGGTCCAGCCACTGGCAATGCTGCTCGGCGTCATTATGATGTCGGCAATTTCATATCAAACCCTCTCGACCGGCAACAAACCCTTCTTTGCAATGAAAAAATTCGTTCATCCATCCCTGGCTTGGACCTGGATAACAATTACCGTATTATCCACGATTGTCTGGCATGTGCCGCAGTATGCGTTGGCTGTCGGAATGAGTGAGGAAATGATTAAAGCTGTAACTGGCTGGCAACCCTCCGCCGGATGGGAAACCCTGATTATAGTATGCCTCGGTTGTTTTTTTCTGGCCGTTTCAATCACCATAACCTGGCAGTACAGTAGCGGACAAAAAGGTGTAAGAATCTATGAGCGCATATTAAAGGCAATGGTATGGATGATTGTCCTGGCTTTTGCCCTGGTGGTTCTGCGCAGGGGTTTGGGCGGTCATATTGAATGGGCCAGGGTATTAAAGGGTTTTTTACCTTTAGAGATTCCTACAAATCCGCGAGAGGTTTCTGTAGTTATGGCGGGATTCGGGGCTGCAATAGGCATTAATATGACGTTCCTCTTCCCGTACACGCTTCTGGCCCGCGGCTGGGGTAAGGAGCATCGGGCGCTTTCGAGATTCGATTTAATTACCGGTATGTTTTTTCCATATTCCATCGCTGTGATCTTGATGATTATCGCCGTCGGCTGCACAATTTATGACCCCGAAATGTTCTCTTCCGGCTCAACGGTGTTGTCTCCGGCAAAGGCCGCCGTGATGCTCGAGGCAGCGGGTTTGGGGACTTTCTTTTCCCGCATCGTCTTTAGCTTAGGAATCATCGGTATGGTGCTGAGCACAATCACGATGCAGATGCTCGTATGCGGTTTTGCGGCCTGCGAGGCGTTCGGTCTCGAACACGGCGGCCGGTGGCACAGGATTGCCTGCCTGATTCCGGCGCCCGCCGTCGCCGGCGTTTTATTCTGGCAGCGCATCGGACCATGGATTGCGGTCCCCACTACGGCAATATCCAGCTTATTGCTGCCTGTCGCTTACATCGCCTTTTTTGTCCTCAATAACAGTAAAAAATACCTCGGCAAAGACAAACCCGCGGGAACAGGGGCAGTTATATGGAATATCGGAATGCTTGCCGCAATCATTGTGTCCGCGGCAAGCTCATGCTATTACCTCTATACACTGATTCGTCGATAACGCAAGTTGTCATTTCGCTTACAAACATAAGCCGACGCCCGGGAACGCATACAAATCCCTCTATGAAAAGATTTTTCCGTTTCTGAAATCTTTCCAGCCGGGTTCGAATGCCTTGCGTTCGGCCGGGAAGGGTCTGGGCGTGATGTTTTCACAGCGGAATAAATCCGTCTGTTTGGGGTCATATTCGACTCGCAGGATTGAGTTGCGCAATCCCTGATTTTCCGGCTTGATACGTAACTCAGTGCCGCCGATAAGGAGGCCGTCGGGCGATAACACCAGGTGCGAGCCGCGAGAGCCGCTGCCCTGCTCCAATAACGTTACAATTGCTTTCAAATAAGCAACGCTTGCCAGTGCAAGGTGCTCCGCCCTGATTGCGGCGGAAATATCTTTTGTGCTTTTTATGAGAATACCATTTTGTTTAATCCGACTCACCAAAGCGATTGCCTGGGCTAATTCATTACGAGCGTCGTTGATTTCCCTGATATGGCCCGCCGAGGCGGTCATACGTGATTGAATCTCATCGATTATATCTTTTGTTGTAAGCGACCCAGCCGTGAATTTCGCAACCAGCTCACTTACCTGTATCTTAATTTCTTTCGCTGCTGAATTTTTTGATGGTATTTCGGCATCATAGGCATTGGCGATGAATTCGGCTGCACGCAATGAGCCGACCTGTCCGGAATTTAGCGCTGCACCCCCAGGCCGTTTTACGCCATGGGTTCCTGCCATTTCGCCGACGACAAAAGTCCGCTCCACACTCGATTCCCACCAGTGATTAACGGCGAAGCCGCCGTTATTGTGCTGGGCACAGACGGCGATTTCCAGTGGCTCTTTGTAGAGGTCAATGCCGTGTTTTTTGTATATATCAATCGCCGGCTGATTCATACAGGCGAGTCGCTCTATCGGCGTCTTCTGTATCGCGCCGGTTTTTTTCAGGTAGTTAAGGGCTTCCGGCTCAAGGTCTTCAATCGCAAAGGGTGTCATACTCGAATTGCCGACCGGATTTTTTCTGAAGTCCAGAAATACGCGTCTGTTTTTCTGCGTCTCGTTAAATACGAGAATATCGATAAGCGAGGACTGCTGATTTTCAATTCGCTGCGGGTCAAAAGGCCACTGATAACCCTTGAGAAATATATTCGTGGCCATTTTGCTCATCGTCAGGAAAAAAACCGTCAAAAATTCCCTCTCATCGCCGCCTTCGGCGTCGGTGCTGAAAATCCGGGGAATGACCTGCATATATGAGCCCGACATGTTCCAGCGAAACTTTGTGCTTGCAAGGCCAAACTGTGTTTCTGTCAGATTTTCAGCGGCAAGCCCTGCCTTGAACGCAAGGCCGTGAATGCCTGCCTGGCCTTTGGGATAAACGCTTGTTTTATATAATTCACCGGGACCGCCTGCAGCAAGTATGAGATTCTCGCACTGGAAAACGTTTATGCCGAAATTTTTGGCGTTCAACTTTTTTTTATCAATCGTAACAACGCCGACGATGTGGTGATTTTTGGTTATTAAATGCGCGACTTCCTGCTGGTCGTAAATCCTTATGCCGTAATTTACAACCCGCCTTTGCAGACATTCGCACATCATTTTGCTTGTCAACGGCCCAGCGGATGTCGCCCGCTCGGACGGGTCATTGTCGGTCTTATAGCCCAGAAAACTTCCCGTTGAATCGTGAGGAAACGGCACACCAATCTGGACAAGGTGATAGAATTCCCTCAGCGAACCGATTGCTTCTGCCAAAGCCAAATCGCCGTGACAGCAGCCGCCTGCCGTTAGCGTTTTGGCAAATTCCAAAGCCGAGTCGGAGTTCTCGACGCTGGTTCCCATTTTATAATAGGTCTGCTTGTCCGAGCCGCTCATTCGCGATGCGCCAAGCGTTACACCCGCGGTTACTATCGCGATACGGCTTTGGGCGTCCGCGATTCCTTTTTGTGTGAAGAATTCATAAAGATGAACCGCCGCGTTAAGCCCCGCCGCACCGGAGCCGACGATAACGGTGTTGTATCGGCAGAGCGTTATTTTTTGTTTTCCAATCTTTAACGATTCCATAGGATTTTTTTACCACAAAGACACCAAGACACAAAGGGAAAATTTATTGTTAGAAATGCTCCTCTTCCATAAAAGTAGCCGAAAATCCGTGTCTTTTGCTCGGCTTTTATCCGCCTCGGCGGATAAAAATGAAGGCCAAAGGCCTTAGGTGGGCGATGACGAATCCTGCGACTAAGCTTGCTTAAACAAGCAGGATTCGTCGAGAACACCAAGCCGAGCAAAAACAGTGTCCATCTGTGTCAAATCTGTAGTTAAATCTTCGTGTTTTCTTCGTGATTTCGTGGTGAAAATTATATATTGAAGTTTCGTCCGGTTAGCCGGCTAACATCCTCAACCGAGCATTTTCCGAAATCGATTGTCGGCCATTTTTGTTTGCGCCTCTGGTCAATAAGGTCCTTCATCATTTTCAATTCACCGCTAAGCAGTTTATAATCCTGCTGCTCTACGATTTTCGCAAATACGCTCTTTTCAATCGCGCTGAAAGAGCCGCCTAATACGAGAACGCCGGTGTCGATATAGTCCGGTATATTTTGTGCATTTGTGCCGCCTGTGGGGACCAAGCTAATCAGCTTATGAATCGCGGGGTCAACCGCCTTGATAAAGGCCGGCCCGCCAAGCTCTTTGGCGGGGAAAACCTTGCACAAATTCGCTCCAAGCGAGAATTGCGTTACAATTTCGGTCGCGCTTCCGCAGCCCGGTATAATCGGCAGCTTGCCTGCGTATTTTTCGAATGTGCTTTTACTGAAATTGACCGCTGAGACAAGATATTGCGCCCCCGCCTCAACAACTTCATCGACCGTCGGCATCGCCTTGTCGGGATTGGCTTTGTTGATGATTCTGAGCATTTTTGGCTCATCTATTAAGCTCGCCATCCCGCTGACAAATTCAGGCAATTCTTTACGCAGCCGGCTTAACTTTTCCAGCGGTTTTTTAATCCGGCAGGTTACTTCCATATTTCCAATTTCCGCCTCAACCAGCGCCCCAGCCGTCTTAACAATATCCAGCCGGTCCTCATTGAAAACGAGAATAAAGCCATCCCTGATTAAAGTTTGTATCGTTGCTTTTATGTCCATAGGGGGTTTTTACCACGAAGACACGAAGAAACAAAGAGAATTTTTAAACGCGACCCTGCCCTGCGAAGCTTTAGTGAAGTATGGATTTCACAGATTTCACTGATTATTCTCCGCTTCTGCAAAAAGCTTGTTTTCTCTTCAGATTAACAATACACTGCAACAAAGGGCAACGCTCCTTTGGCTTTCAACTGGCCCAGCCCTTCGTATCGCAGCGAAGAAGGGCCGTCCGGCTAACGCTTTTATAAATCAAAAGGAAATAAATATGCAGTCCCCGAAATTAGACCGAGAATTAATACAACTAACAGAAATCGTTAAAAAGTCGATCGATTATGATGTTGTCGAGCCTTTTATTAAATCAATGTGTACTGATATAAGAATGTTTTTAAAATTAACTAACGCCTTTTACTTAACAGTCTATACAGAGAGGCTTATTAAAAAGTCACTTAGTAAAATGTCAAATAAATCTCGGTTTCATAAAAACATAAAAGAAATAGCTCTTTTCCTTGGCTATTTTGTTAAAATCTATAAAAGTTCACTTTACTTACTTGGGGCAACAGATTACTTAAGTTCAATTGTAATCATGCGGACTCTTTTTGAATTATTGGTGGGAATTTCAACTAACGTTAATGGTTCAATGAAAACACGTATAGGTTCAATAGATTTTCTAAAATTTAACGAAAAGAAAAAATTAAAGAAATTCTGGAATAATTTATGTGAATGGTCACACCCTTATGGTAAATGGCTTAAAGAAGTTTGCCCTATACAATATGGGACAGGTCGTTTCTATCAGAAAAGAATGTTTAAGCAATGTTTAAAATATTCCGATATCCTGCTCGATTTTATGCTAACAGCCAATATGGAAATATTGCAGATGTCCTCTAAAGAATATAAAAATTGCCTTGCAGCGCATGCACTGCCACGATTATCAATGTTTAACAATCGTATGGGAAATCCTCAATAAGAAAATTGGAACTCCGTGCAAAAAGGGGACAGGTCCGAATTGTTTAAATCAGAAATTAGATATAAAAATCTCTGCGTTCTTCGCGGTCTCTATGGTGAAATTAAAGTCGTCTCAAATGAAACCCGCCGTCGATGTTTATGATTTGGCCGGGGGAGAAATCGAGTTTGCCTTCGGCAATAGCGCTAACGGCTTTGGCGACGTCTTCGGGTTTTCCCCAGCGTTTGAGCGGCGTTAAGCCTTCGGCTATAAGTTTATCGTATTTTTCCTTAACGACAGCCGTCATATCGGTCTCGATAATACCCGGCCGAATTTCAAATACGCCTATACCGAATTCGGCTAAGCGGTCCGCGTAAAGCATCGTGAACATACTGACACCCGCCTTACTGATACAATACTCCCCGCGCGCAGTCGAGCTTGTATAAGATGACATTGAGCCGATATTGATAATGCGGAAATTCCTTTCGGGGAACTGCTTTTTCTGCTCAATGAACCATTTCGCCACTAATTGCGTGAGGAAATACGGCCCTTTGAGATTAATATTCATTACCCTGTCAAAACTTTCCTCCGTCGCTTCGAGCAAATCAGCGCGTTTAAGAGGCGCAACGCCTGCGTTATTAACGAGCATATCGCATCTGCCAAACTCATTTTTGACCGCCTTTACAAGTGCCGTCCGGTCTGCTGGGATTGAAACATCGCCCCGCAATGAAACGCATCGAGCGCCTTTTGCTTCTATATCCATCAGGGTCTTCAATGCAATCCTTTCATCGGGAAAGCCGTCTTTTGTGAAATCGTAATGATTGATAAATACATCGAAACCCGTTCCCGCCAGTCCGATTGCGATTGCTTTGCCGATACCCCTGCTTGCGCCGGTAACGATGGCGACGGGTCTGTTACCATTTTGGTTTTTTGTGCTCATATTTTTTCCCTTCTAACGACGGTTATCAGAATATCAGGGTATCAGGGCGCAGGTTAACAGGTTAACAGGTTATCAGGTGGTGCGCCCCATCTCCTGATTCCCTGATTCACTGGTTTCCTGCATCCTGTTTTCCTGATGACCCGATTTCCTTCCCTGCTTGTAAATCGGCCCGTATATTTTACTATCGCGGACTACGCAGCCGACTTTACCGCCGTCGCGCATAATCTGCGAGCAGGCGCTGCACGCGATACAGACCTTATTTTTGTCAAGCCGGCCTTTGGTAAGTATGTCTTTTGCAAAATCGGGATAAGCAATAGCCAGCCGGCCCGCGCCGATTATGCCCGCCATACCCTGTTGCAAAACCGCCGACCCGACATAAGGCATCAAATGCTGAAGCCAGCTATAACCCGTCCCGACCGAAACAATTTGTGGAAAGGCCTTTTGCAATTCAGCAGTCAATCGAATCATTCTTTCGACGCCCTTTAAGGGGTGCTCCGGCGGCTCATATCCCCCGACAATCGGCTTATTATACGGTCTGCCGAAATGCGGATTATGATACGGATTTCCAATCGTAACGTTAACCATCGGGATTTTTCGCCCGGCAAGCAAGGCAAACAGCTTTTTTGGTTCGGCCAGTTCGGGCTTCGTGTAATCATTTTGAGCGACCCCCCAGCCATAGGGGTATGGTATCGCGTCATAAACATTCAATCGAGTTACAACAACCTTGTCTTTCCCGCTCAGCCGGCCAATCTCGTCAATAATAGCAAGCAAGAGGCGCGTGCGATTCTCAAACGACCCGCCGTATTTACCCTGCCGATTGAAACACGCCAACAATTCGCTGATTAAATAGCCGTGACAGGCCTTAATATCGATCGCGTCAAAACCAACATCAAACGCGAGTTTCGCGGCCTTTACGTATGCCTCAACCAGCCCGTCAAGGTAATCGTCGGTTACGAGCGGCCAATCATTGAGACCCTTGGCATCGAGGTGCGGATTTCGCTGCGGAATAATCGGCTCAGGTTTGCCCTCCGGCCTTGAATATCGGCCCGAATGAGTCAATTGCGCTATGATAATCGGATTATGCGAGTCGCCCATCGAGTCGCGTGCGGCCCTTCTCGTCCGGGCAAGCATATTTGCAAATGCGTCTTTGTTTTTGTCGTGAAGCCATAATTGTCGCGGATTTGCCCGCCCTTCAGGAACGACAGCAATCGCTTCAGCCCATACAATACCACAGCCGCCCGCGCCAAAACGTGTGTATCGTCTCAGGGTCAATTCCCCCGGGCTTCCGTCGCTTTCCGCATCCATCCCTTCCATAGGTTGCACAGCCATTCGGTTGGGGGCAGTAAGCGGACCGATTTTAATGGCCTGGCCGAGAATCGAAACATCCTGCTGCGCCGGTATATCGAGCGGCAACGTCGCCGAAAGTTTGCGGAGGTCTTCAATTTTCTCTAAATCAAACTCAAACATCCTATGTCCTTTGAGGATAGCTATTATTCCAAAAATTTCTCACATAATCTATGTAATTATGTAATTCATTCCGATGTTCGGTGACCTTCCCCCAAAATTGTGCCGCTTGTAATTAGAGTGCAGACATAAAGGCAATGCCGAAAAATGTTGAAATTAAAACTATTTATTTCAGTTCGATAAGGGCGTAACTTCTTTGCAGAAAAGGACTTACGAAACGCAATGGAGATGGGGGATTCGAACCCCCGTCCCAGTATACTTTAAGGCGGGCATACTACATACTTAGTCGTATTTGTTTTTTACCGCCTCTGCGACAGGCAAACAACAGCCAGTCGCTTCGACTACTCTGGATTTGTCTTAATCTGCTGGCCCGAAAGCTTCGCGATGACAGCCGCAGGATATTGTCGTGGAAGCTGCAGATGAATATGGATGCAGGTTCATTCAGCGATGTAGTTGAGCTTGCCTGTGAAGATACCGGCATCAAAGACGTTCCAATAGACAACAGGGTTAAACTTTTGAGCGACAATGGTTCAGCACTTGTGTCGAGGGAATTCGGCGATTATCTCGAGGCCAGAGGCATCGGGCATATCTGTGCATCGCCGTATCATCCGCAGACCAACGGCAAGATAGAACGATACAATCGTTCAATAAAGGAACATATCTTTTTGAATGTGTGGGAAAGCCCCGCGGAATTAGAAAGGGAAATTGCCTGATTTGTGCGTTGGTATAACGGCCGGCGATACCACGAAGCCATCGGCAATGTAACTCCAGACGATGTGTACTACGGGCGTCGCGAGAAGATACTGAAGATACGGACCGAATTGAAAAGAAAAACAGTTCTTGAGAGAAAAAATATAACGATAACATTACTGTAACAGGAGCTGAAACCGTCTCCTAATTCAAAGGCGTATTTGTCCCATTCTTGCTGAAGACATACAAGCATTTGCCGGAAAAAGTTGTCGGCGACAGAACTTATGACAGCGACAAACTTGAAAATCGGCTGGCCGAAGAACGAGGCGTCGAACCGACCTCGCCACACAGAAACAACCGCATCAAACCGCCTGCTCAGGATGGCCGAATGTTGCGGAGATATAGAAAACGCTGGAAGGTTGAACGCCTTTTTGCACGGCTTCAGAATTACCGTCGACTTGTAGTCGGTTACGAAAGCAAGCTTAAAAACTTCCTTGCAATGATTCAACTTGGCTGTATTGTCATTCTGCTAAGAAGGATTTTGGGATGAGTTGTTGTCATTATGTCCCTGTCCAGTCCATGAATTTGTCTGTGGCAGAGCTAACAAACTGATAGTTTTCTGTTTCTTGAAATTATTTAATCCTGTTTATCAGTTCCTGCGCTCGCTCCCGCAAGGAATTACTTTTTGTAGTTTCGAGCACCTTTTCCAAGACGGCTTCAGCTTCATCAGGATTGCTCTTGAGGGTGGACTCTGCGATTTTGACGACAGCAGCGGCAGCTTCCTGCTGCAAAGCCGGGTCATCCAGATATAAAGCGGCCATATTTAGAGATTCGAGTCCTTTTACGTTCGCCAGAGCCGAGAGAACCAATTTCTTTTCATCCACATTTGCGGTTAGTTGCATCACCTCGCCATACATTTTTACAGTTTTTTCGGCCGGGCGGTTACCATCAAGGCCGATGAGGCGCACATAGCCACGCAGCGCCAAAGCGCGATGAGTCTGGTTGGCGGAGGTCTGCGCTACTTTGAGCAGGTCGGCAGCGGGAATGGCATTGGGCCAATCGCTCAAGGCGCGAACGGCGGCGGTCTGAACTTCGGCACTATCGTCCTTCAAAGATGTTCGCAACACGCCGAGAGAATTGACATCCCCGATGCTTCCAAGAGTTTCAAACAGAACGCATCGGACGTTGACATCTTTGGCGGAGCCGAGCACATTTAGGATAGTTGCGGCGGCAGCGTTTTCGAAGGTGGATTTGCTGGCCACGGAAGAGACCATTTTCCCAGCTTCTCTGAGTTCGGCGTCGCTTTTGGCATTTATCAGGATATCAACAAGTTTCGGCAGGTGCGTTGGTTCTGCTATATCCCTTAAAACTTTAATTGATTCCAGCCTTACGTTGTGATTAGGGTCCTGCACAGTTTTCAGTAAAGTTTGTAAGGATTCACGTATATTGCGCTGCCCTATACTGCGAATCAGCTCGACTTTAACTTTAGGGTCAGCCTTTGAAATATGCTCCACGATAGTTTCATTAACGCCTGGGCTATTCAAACGATAGAGACTATCGCGGGCAGTCTGGCGTTCAGTCCCATCCGTGACTGCCGCAGTCTGTGCTAACAGAGCGGCGGTTGAAGCGTCTCCCAGTGACGCCAGTGCTTTCAAAGCTGCTATCCGAATTTCATCATCCTGAGCTTTTACAGCAGTGACAACCACAGGCAAAGCAGCGGGGTCGCCTCGGTCGGCCAATGCTGACAATAGTTGCACCTGCCCCGCTGCAGAAAGATTCGGCAGCTCCGCGGCTATGGTTTGTGTAGTTTGCGTTCCAGGTATCTGTCTTACAAGACTAATTGCTGCGGCCTGCATCGTCGGCTCGTTGCCTTTAAGGGCGTCGATGACAAGTTCGACTGCCTTTTCCGGCCTTGCGGCAACTAAACCTGCCAGTGCGGCAGAACGAATTAGCGTCGATTCGGCGGGGGTATATAATTCTTTGTAAATATCTGCTGCCGCTTTTTTATCTCCTGATGCAGCAAGATTACAGGCACAGGTCAGGTAAGCATCGCCAAGGTCGGCATGCCAGACACCTGAGGCCTGCTTCAAAGCCTTACCTAATTCCGCAGCGGCGGCCGGACCTGCGATTTTACCCAGCGACGCTGCCGCGGCCTGTGCAACTTCCTTGTCGGTGTCACTCAATAGTTTACTTAGCGTCGTTACCGCTGCTTTGTCACGACGCTCACCCAGCGAGTTGATTATCCCAATCTTTGTTTTTCCGCTGGTTTTGTCCAAAACATTTCGCAGCGCCTCATTAACTGCCGCACCCGGTATCCGCTCAAGGGCGTATCGGGACATATCCGAGGTTGCCGGTTGAGTCAGCATCGCAGCGAGGGCGGGCACGGCCTCTTCGGTGCCAATAATACTCAAGTGTTTGCAGATGAACTGCTTGCCGGCCAGGGTAGCATCCGAGCGGAGAAATTCCAGGAATCGTTTCTGGAGCTGTGTGAGAAGCTGTGGTGAATCGTACGATTGATGAATAATATCCGTCAGTTTAGTAAGATTTTCTCGGCTCTGGCCGAATTCGTAGGTGGCAATTCTCTCCAGCAGCTTATCGGCTGCCTGCAACTGCAGAGCCGCAGAAGCAAGTGAAGCCGAGACAGAATCCTTACGTGTGTGAACTTCAGTTGCGGTTGGGAAGTCATCGGGGACTTTCTGCGTGACTCCGCCCGTTGCCGCCCATTCGGCGCCTCGCTGGAATGTTACGATAAAACCGACGCATTCGACAGCAGGTGCTGGAAGTTTTTCAACGTGTCCCAGCGTTGTGTGAAAAACCCTTCCCTTACCGTAATTAACTGTAAACAGGACAAGCTCGTGCTCACCGGTGCCTTTTCCAACAGGTTTGGAGTATGCGGTGGCGAGGACAGTGAGGTTTTTAGCAGGGCCGCGAAGCTTGCCGTAAAGCTCGTCTTCGGCATGCATCCATTTCTGTGGCAAATCTTTAGTGATTGGGTGGTCGCTACTGCGGTTTACGACCTGAAACGGGTGAGCTGTTCCGTGAGCGCCGGCGGCGCCGGGTGAATTATCAAGAATGACCTTTCCGTCGCGCCAGTAGACCATAGGGCCGGTTTTTTCGTCTCTGCCACCCCAGCCACCAAGGCCAATTATTTCGTTGTATTGCTTCCAATCGGGAAAAGCGTTATCCGACGAATGGTAGATGACAACGCCACCGCCGGACGTGACATATTCAACAAACGCTGTCTTTGTCTGTTCAGACCAGCCGGGCCTATTGTACCCATCGTAGTCAAGCACTACCACATTGTAGTCGGCAAAAGAGGGCTTGAAATTCTCCAGACCATCGCTGCCAGGAGGGCTTGTGGCAATATCAACTTTGAAAAGACCTGTCTGTTCCAGCAATTGCTTCAAAATGGGACTGCTGATTTCCCACTTATGCCAGGGGTTAGTTTGACCAGTTACGATAAGGGCCTTCAAGTGAGCAGTATCGGCCGCTGCAGCGGTTTGTCCGACCAGTCCGCAAGGACTCCCCATGAGAACGAAACAGAAGACGATAAATAATGCGGCAGCTAAAACTTTGACGAAGGGATTCATAATTTTCCCTTTTTGACTTTTAGAGTTTGTTATTTTGTTGTGCATATTCTTTCTGATTTTTTACAATCGCCAGGGGCTGCGCATTGCGCCGCCTAACATACGCGTCGCGGTCGAATCACCGATTATCTCTTCGGTGTTGGGATTAAAGCATATTTTGCGTCCCAGCACCATAGCAATCTGGCCGAGGTGACCCGGTGTGGCGGAGCGGTGCGAGACCTCAGACGGCGCTATCGTCGTTCGGCGGCTCTTTACGCAATCCAGAAAATTACGCTGATGACCCGGTGAACGAAACAGGTGTATATCACCGGGTTTGAACCTTTCCCTAAGCAATTTTTGGGGGTGTGCATCTATGTAATCACGGTTGACCGCGACCCATCCATCTTTGCCAATCCACTTTATGCCGCTACTGATATCATTATATCCTCCGGCAATAATTATTGTAACACCTTTGGCGTATTTTGCAGTCAGGCGATATTCTGTTGGAGCGTTCCATAAACCGTCTTTCGGATATTTGCCCTGGCCCTCGATCACATAAGGCCCTGTATAGTCGAAGCCCAAGCCCCAGTGGGCGATGTCAAGATGGTGGCCAATCCAGTCCATTAGCTGACCGCCGCCGTAGTCAAGGTGCCATCGCCAGTTCCGGTGCACCCGTGCAGGACAGTAGGGCTCGTAGGGTGCAGGCCCAAGCCAGAAGTCGTAATCAAGCTTCTCTGGCGGGGAACAAATCTGTTGCTGACCTTCGGTTCCATTATAATCAGAATGGCCAGAAGGTAGTCCCACTTCAACTTGATGGACTTGGCCGATTCGGCCGTTCAGCACAAGCTCGCAGGCAAAGCGAAAGATTGCCTGCGACCGCTGCCAACTGCCGGTCTGCCAGATTCTGCCATAGCGTTTCACCGCCTCGCACATTGCACGGCCTTCATTGAAGGTGTGTGAAAGCGGCTTTTCGCCGTAAATATCCTTGCCTGCCCGCGCCGCTTCTATCGCCGGTATCGCGTGCCAGTGGTCAGGCAAACTGAGTGCGACCGCATCGATATCGTCGCGTGCCAAAAGCCGGCGAAAATCGTGATATGCAGCACAGCCGGTGTTCCCATAGTGGTTATTGACAATATCAACTGCGTTTTGCAAATGATTTTTGTCTACATCGCAGACAGCGATAACTCGGCAGTCTTTCTCGGCGAGGAAAGAGTAGAGGTTGTTTGTTCCCTGCCAGCCCACGCCGATGCAGCCCATAGTAATTCGTTCGCTCGGCGCAACGTTGCCGGCCTGTCCGAGAGCCGATGAAGGAACGATGTACGGAAAGCTTATTACCCCTATAGCAGCGCCAGCGGCTCTTTTGAAAAACTGGCGGCGATTAATGTTTTTCTTCTGCGATATAGGTAACTCTGCTTGTAGTTTTGGCTTCTCCATCTCATTCTTTTCCAAACGCCACATCAAATGCTATTTTCGAAGGATTGGAGGGTAAAATATAAGTCGTGAACCCGCCGATGTCAACTATCGGTTTCAAATATACTGTTTGTGGAGGACGTTCCTCAACTGCTATGTGGCTGTCGGTGACGCAACGCGTTTGAGCACGAGGCGTAAAGCGTAGCGATTGTCTTCCCATGGGTAGTGCAAGGAGTTTTTCGTATATTTCTACTGGTAGTTTGCGAGCCGTTGACAGATAAGTTGTTCCCTATACCTGTCCTCAAAACGGCGAGAAAAAGCAGTATGATGCCAGCGATAGCAGTTGGTTCGGGAAACAACTTTCGGAGAGAAGAGCTTTCACGTTTCATACCAATTTCTGAACGTTTGAAAATCAGTAATATATGATATAATATGGATGTTTTTTATTGACAGAATCCCAAAAAGCAACTAATCAGCTAAATAGGTTGGTTGTTTTTGTGGAGGAAACCCAGCAGACGGGTTTGTTGACGACATAACTCAAAGTTAGTGTTTTTTCATACCCATGTCGGTGCGGGTAGCATCAATCGCAAGACGCTCATTTGTAAAAATACTTATGGCTCTTTTAAGGTGAGGCTTTAAACTTTCCACCTCTCTCGAAATGAAATTCCTTCCACTAATCGGGAACTTCGGCTATGTGAAAAAACCCGTTAATGGCCTGAAAAACGTTTTTTTCGCCGGAGTCTAAAAAGGGCGTTCCAAAATCCGCATCCCCCAAAAAGGTATGCTCTATAAAGTCTCTAATTATATGGTGTGATATGCCCACTGAATAAAACAAATAGACGTAAGTAGCTTGAATCACAAATCTTACAACGATTAGGCCTGTTGCCAGATATTACCTTTGAAAAATCCCAAAGTTTGAGTGACATAAAGATTGTGATTGGTTGATTAAGTTGTTGAAAGGAGTGAAATATAAACTATCAGAAGTAATCACAAAGGAGGATTCAACGCTGGTGCGGGCGGATAACTTGGTGTGCAAGTGTTAAAATAGGTAAGGAAAAATTTTTACTTTTTTTCAGATTTTTTAAGTTTTTTTCTTGACAGCGGCTGGAGCTTTTCACTACACTGTGGCTACGGTTCAAGAGGAAAAATACAATTGAGTAAAAATTTAACTTCTTTATGAGGTTAGAATAATGTTCAGGAAAGTCGAATTAATACCGTTAGTTTTATTTATTTTTGTGCTTTCTGGGATGGCTGGAGAATGTTTTGCGGATGCGTCGGTTGAGCTTGAACAAGCAAAGTCAAATATCCTTTCCCTAATCAGGGAGGATAATTACGCACGTGCCAGGGCACAAACGCATAGATTGCTCACCGATTTCCCTAAAAAGCCGGCTCTTACGGAGGCCCTTTACTCCATCGCACAACAATACGAACTGTCGGATAAATACGATGATGCAAATGATATCTATCAGCAAATGATGAAAACTCGTCCCGACAATACTTGGATTGGCAAGGCAAAATTAGGTGTTGCAAGGACCGAGGTTCTGTCTCTTATTATGGCGAACAATAGTCGCGCCAAAGAAGCTTTCGATAAACTGGTCAAAGATTTCTCCGGTCATCCGGATTTGCCGGAAACGCTCTACTATGTCGCCCGAAGATACGAATGGGCGGATAAATATGAAGACGCAAAGGCCGTCTATTATCAGCAAATGACAAAGGGGCACCACGATAGCCCATACACGGGCAAGGCAAAATTAGGTGTTGCAAGGACGAATGTCCTGTCTCTTATAATGTCGCAAAACAACGTTCGGGCCAAAAAAGCTTTTGATAAATTAGCCGCGGATTTCTCCGGCCATCCGGATTTGCCCGATACGCTTTACTGGATCGCACGGAGGTACGAATGGGCGGATAAGTATGAAGATGCAAAGAGCGTCTATCAGCAATTGACGCAAAGCGTTTCTGATGATGACCCTAACTGGGCTGACAGGTCAAAGCTGGGTTTCGCAAGGGCCAATATCCTCTCTCTTATCCTGTCGCGGAAATACGACCAGGCCAAAGATGCCTTAAATAAGCTCTTTACAGAGGATTTCTCCAACCATCCGGATTTTCCAGATGCACTTTACTGGATTGCAGAAAGGTACAAATGGTCGGGAAGATATGAAGACGCGAAGAATTTCTATCAGCAGATAATACAGAACTATCCGCGCAGTTCTTTCGCAAACAGAGCAAAATTAGGTATTTCAAGGGCGGATGTCCAGTTGCGTATCAGGTCGGACGACTCCGACGCAAAAAAATCTTTCGATAAACTGGTGGCCGATTTTAATGACCATCCGGACTTGCCGGAGACGCTTTACTGGGTTGCAGAAAAATACAGTTTGTCGGATAAATACGAAGAAGAAAAGGCTGTCTATGAGCGAATTCTGCAGAATTATCCTGATAGTCCGTACGCAGGCAAGGCAAAATTAGGTCTCGCAAGGGCTAATATCCTCTTTCTTATTCTGTCGCAAAACTACGACCAGGCCAAAGATGATTTTAATCAGCTCCTTGCGGGAGATTTCGCCGGACACCCCGATTTCCCAGCTACCCTTCACTCGATTGCACGGAGATACGAATGGGCGCGAAAATATGAAGATGCAAAGGCCATCTATCAACAGATAATACAAGACTATCCCGATGGCTCTTACGCGGGTAAGGCAAAATTAGGTCTTTCAAGGGCGGAAGTCGGAGCTCTTGTCGACTCGCAGGACTATGATGGGGCCGATGCCGCCTTTGATAAAATGGTTAGCGATTTTAATAACCATCCGGATTTGCCAAGGGCGATATTAGCCTCGGGGGAACAATATTATAAGGAAGGACTTTCGAAGGAAAGCGCAGGCCTGCAGGTCCAAGCTAGGGACCGTTTCGAGAAGGCCGTCCAGATGTGGGAAAAAGTTATAACTAAATTCCCGGACCCTTTATTGGTACCTGAGGCATGTTGTTGGGCAGGTGATTGTTACTTCGAAAAACTAAGTCAATACGAAGATTCTATACGGTGTTTTCAAGAGGTGGTTGATAAATACCCTGGATACCAACACGCCTGGCACGCTCAGTTTATGATTGGCCGTTCTTATGAGATATTGAGAGATACCGCGGATGCACATATCAAAGCCGCTTACGAGCGCATTATTCGCAATTATCCTGATTCCTCGGCTGCAGAATATGCTGGCAATTGGCTGTCGCAAAGAGTTAAGGTTGAGAAGGAGAGATAAAATAATGAAGGTAAATGTGAAGTCATAGTAATAAAGGTAAATGTGAAGTCATAGTAATGAAGGTAAATGTGAAGTCATAGTTAAAAAGGAGGAATAAAATGAAGGCAGAATTATCCACCATTGTTTTGATTTTAACCATACTTTTTGTCGCTTCTGGAATAAGCTATGGATGTTATAAACCGCCGGCAGTTCCGAAAGCGGTCCTGATAGATGACCCGGATCCTGTATTCCCTGGAGCGAGTGTAAATCTTGACGGAAGCGGTTCTTCAGGTTCAGGGGGTATTATCAAATACGAATGGGATTGGACCGATGATGGCATTTACGATTATTATGAAACGTCCAGTTATCATCCTGATGGTGCATTCGACGGTGAAACTCTATACACATACCCCAGTATAGGGACCTACACAGCAAGGTTGAGAGTTACCGAGGGCTACCGTTTGCACCGGCAGAGAACCAATACCTGCACGGTCCATGTCGTCAGGGTGAAAAACATAACTCAAGGCACCGGGCATAACACTATCCAGGATGCTCTCGACAACGCCAATAATGGCGACACCCTTGTGGCCTCTGATGGTATATATTATGAAGCTATCGACCCCAACGGCGTCTCCTGTACCCTACGAAGCATTGACCCGGATAACCCGAATATAATTGATGCGACTATAATTGATGCTAACTCAGCCAGCAGTTATGGTGTTACATTCAGCAGTTCCGAAGATGCAAATTTTGTGCTTAGAGGATTTACAATTACCGGTGGGGCCAGAGGGATATATTGCGCTGCTACATCACCCACTATCAGCAACTGCGTGATTACAAACAATCAAAATGACTACGATGGTGCCGGGATTTATTGTACTGATTCTGCATCTCCGAATATAACAAACTGCATACTCAGTGATAACTCGGCTTCCGGGGATGGCGGGGGGATGTACAACTATAACTCCTCTCCGAGCTTGACTAACTGCACCTTCAGCAATAATTCGGCTTTCCGGGGTGGAGGAGTATATAACAACTTTTTCAGCAACCCAGCTATGAGCAATTGCATCTTCACTGGAAATTCCAGCAATTGCTTTGCCTTGGGTAATGCTTACGGCGGCGGGGGCATGTTCAACTGCGGTTCTTCCCCGACGCTGGCCAATTGCACCTTTACTGTAAACACTGCTGATAATATGGCCGGTGGGATGCTGAACCACGATTCTTCGAACCCTACCCTGACTAATTGCACCTTCAGCGAAAACTATGCAGATTATGACGGAGGTGGTATGCTCAACCACGATTCTTCGAACCCCATCGTGATAAGCTGTATTTTCACCGGTAATACCGCTGGTTGGTATGGAGGCGGTATGCATAACATCGACTCATACCCCACTGTGACTAACTGCATTTTTAACAGCAATGAGGCCGAGGATGGTGGGGCAATTAATAACGACTATTCTTCCCCCTCAGTAATCAACTGTATCATCAGTGGAAATCACACTTACACGGACGGTGGCGGGATGTACAATTACAGGTCTTCCCCAGCGGTGATTAACTGTACCTTTAGTGGAAACCAGGCGGATAACCACGGTGGCGGAATGCACAACTATGATTCTCCTTCAATGCCTAAAGTGACCAATTGTATCTTATGGAGCAACGAGGCCGGGATTTCAGGAGACGAGGTATACAATGATTCTTCCGCTGATCCCAACTTCAGATACTGTGACATAGAAGGATGCGGCGGCAGTGCCGCATGGGACATCAGCTTTGGTACCGATGGCGGCGGCAACATTGATAACGATCCGACTTTCGTAAATGCAGACAGTCTCTTCGGCCAAGATGGTGTTTTCGGTACATATGATGATGGCTTGCGAGTCAAGGTTCACAGCTCCTGTGTGGATACGGCTGACGCCACGGTTGGAGGTTTTAAACTGACCGATGTAACCGGTCATGCTCGGATCGATGTTGGTTACGTTGACAATAAGGGTGTGGGCGATCCTAATTACGCCGACATAGGTGCCTACGAATCGCAAACGATATGGTTCGTGGACAAGGACGCCTCCGGCGGGGCCAACGATGGCAGTTCGTGGGACGATGCATTTACCGATTTGCAGAGTGCTCTTGCCGTAGCTGACGGTAATGATAACGCTGAAATATGGGTGGCAGAGGGTACATACAAGCCTACAGACGGAAGCGATAGGTCTATCTCTTTCGAGTTAGTCGCAAATGTAGGTGTCTATGGCGGATTTGCCGGTACCGAAACCTTGCGCTACGAACGTGACTGGACAGAAAACGAGACAAAATTAAGCGGCGATATAGGGACTGTAGATGTCCAAAGCGACAACAGCTACCATGTGGTCAAAGGAGCTGAGGGGGCAGTACTTGATGGCTTTACGATTACCGGTGGAAAGGCCAACGGTTCAGGTGATGATAGATACGGCGGTGGGATGTTCAACAGTGGGTGCTCTCCAACGGTTATGCATTGCTTCTTTAGCGGCAATAGTTCCAGCAATTACGGCGGCAGCATGTGCAACCGTAATTGCGTGTGTCCGATAGTTATGAATTGCACCTTCAGTGGAAATTCTTCCGGTTTTGGCGGCGGTATTGCCAACTTTCCGTCTTGCCCGGAGCTAATTAACTGCACTTTCACAGGAAATGTTGCCTCTTTGTGCGGGGGAGGTATGAGCAATACCTATTCGCACGAGGGACCATCCGACCCGACAGTAACCAACTGCATCTTCTGGGCGAATTCGGCTGGCGATTATGACGAAATATACAACGACGACTTCACTTACCCAACCGTTAGCTATTGTGATATAGAAGGATGCGGCGGCAGCACCGCGTGGGATCCCAACTTTGGTACCGATGGCGGTGGTAATATCGACAGTGACCCAATTTTCTATGATGCTGACAGTCCGGCCGGTGAAGATGGGGTCTTTGGAACGTTTGATGACGGTCTGCGTTTATCAGATCTGAATAGTCCATGTATTGATGCAGCAGATGGCGACGCTGCTCCCTCATACGATATACTCAGCCAGCCAAGGTTTGATATTAATGAAGTTGACAATACAGGCACGGGCGACCCTGACTACGCTGATATTGGCGCTTACGAGTTCACCTACGCCGTCGATCTTACCGTTACCGAAGTGAGGATTTACACCAGTACTGACTATAGTGACAACGATGGAGATGGGTTAAACGACTGCCAGGTACATTTTGGACACAAGGACGGATCGGGTAGCTATGCTTATCCCAATCTTTACATTGAAGTTGATGCAACCGGCGGTTGCGGTTGGAATATAGATGAGGATACGCTGTATGTTACAAGCGATTCCGACAGTACAGGCATTGAGGTTGATTTCCAAGAAACCGGGATAAATACGAACAAGTACCGCAGTATTAATCCCATTCACCTATCTACAGACAGCAATCAACTCAATCTTGAGCTTAAAGTACTCGATGAAGAGACACTCTATGTAGATAGTGTAAACGGACCAAAAGTAGATCGAGGCGAGGTCGCTACCATTACTGCAAACGTAGCTTCAGTACCGCAGTACATGGCAGACGACGGTGCAGATGCGGTTGAAAATTTCCTTTGCGGAATATGCTTCTGGCCAAACGTCGGCGAGGAAAGAGCTATAACCTCCAGTGTGTTCCCCAATTTTGTCAAGGATGTAGGCAATACGGGCTTATCATTCCCAGCCGATTTTCTCTTTCAGTGCTCTCACGGAGGTTCGGGCAACTTCGGTTACTGGCATTCAGGCGAAGGTGTGCTCTACAAACCAGGCAGCGGCAGTTCGCCAACCATAACATCGAGCGACTGGGGAAAAGATATTGAGTGGGCTGTATTTTACTCCTGCCATGTACTCGGGCAATATAGGAGTTCAAGCCCCGATGCATGGATAACATATTGGGATGATGCACTGATACGTGGGCCCGACGAAAATAATGCACATGGTATACTCGCATCAGCCGATGTGCTTTGGGCAAACCCGACGAAAACGCACATGCAAAAGATGTGCAATTACCTCAAAGGCAACACCAAAAAGGTCATAGATGCATATATGGACAGTGCTCTGGAAGTATCGCCTATGCAGACGAATGCCTCTGCTCTGTTTCACGAAGATAATCTGGATGATTACCTTGACAACACAACTCCAGATACTGATGACCCCGATATGTATTACACATATTACGCTTATTACGAAGAAGACCCCAACGCACCGGACCCAAATGATCCAAATAGTGTTTGGTCTGCAGGTAGGTCCGCGACGGAATATACTCCAAGTACAGGCATAGGATGTGAGGTGCTTTGTACCATTCCCACCGACCAGCCGCAACTGGCGAGAGTGTTAGTTCACAAAGAAGTACTAACTGGAAACGCTTTGGATTATACTGCTTCTGATGAAGTTGATTTTGACAACACTGGACGCGTCCGATTCAAAAAACACTTACACGAAAGCGGTCCAATACAGTTGTCCAAAGCACAGGCCTGTGCCAAAGCTGACAGCTTCCTCGCACAGAAAGGCGGCGGCAAACCTGTAGATGCCGAACTGGTCGGGGTAATACAGCAAATGGGAGTGTCTTACAATGCTTTGGCGCCAGAGAATACGTGGAATGAATATGTTGAGAAGGCGTTTTTTGAATATGGCCATAAGGTCGATGGTATTCGGGTAACGGGTGGCAATCGCGGTGATAGCATTTGTGTTGGAGTTGCAGGTAACCAGGTAGTCAGTCTCAACCGTCATTGGCGTAACATCGTTGGCCCTATTGGCGGCAGCTTACAGCAACAAGTTATCTCTGCCAGTGATGCCCTTGACGTAGCGGTTGAGAATGTACCAAGGGTCATTATACTGCCACTCGATGGAGGTTATGCAATTACTGAGATTAAGCTTTTCTACCATGGTCTGCCTTCTGAAGAGGAGCAGCAGTACCTGACACCTGCCTGGGGATTTAAGGTAAACAATTCGCTTTGGGTTTATGTGGACGCATTCACAGGACAGTTCTTAGACTAATGCAATCCAAGTTTTGAAAGAGACAGGCCCTTGCACAGGCAAGGGCCTGTTTTCTTTTATTCCTCGGAATTTTATTGCTTTTTTTGCAGCTATTTTGTAGAATAAATTCTTGATATGGTCTTTTTTATTCAGATCGACCGATATTGGAGCTAATATCGGAATTGGTTGAAGGCTGGCGATGAAAGCTGCGTTGCTATATTTCGCGGTGCTCCTTTTGCTCAGTAGTGCTGTTTGGGCAGCAAGTCCATGCCTACCGAGCAAATATCACCAATCTGAAAGAATACTTCATGCCCGTTTTTGCAGTCACCCGCATAAGCCAGAAGTTACTCTGGTGGCGAATGTCGACCTCGATAGGCAGGGAGGAAACTCGCATCCAGGTCTTGATTACATTCCCAACGAGATAATCATCAAATTCAAAGAGCCAGTCGCGCTAGCCATTGAAAAAAACATCTCTGCTGGCAAAGGCACATGCCAGTTGGAACTGTCTGAGTCACTGGACAAGCTGAACAAGAAATTTGGCTTTAGTGATATCAAGCCCCTTTTCGAAAGCTTCAGGCAGCGCAGAGAGTGTCTAAAAGACCTGCTGAAAAGGGATAAAACCCATCTAACAGAACGAGAAAAACACGTTCTCAAAAGACTAAAACGTGCTTCTAAGGAAGCGAAAGTGCCTAACCTCGGTAGGATATACAAGGTTCAGGTTCAGCCTAACGTCGGGCAATCGCTGGAAGATGTTGCAGTAGCTTATGACAAAGACCACGATGTCGAATACGCTGAGCTTAATTATGTGGTTTCAGCAGACATTACTCCAAATGACCCACTCTATCCAATACAGTGGCCTTTAAACAATGTGGCCCAGGACTATCCGGACAGTGGCGAATATAACAGCCCGCCGGGGACTTTTGATTGCGACATAGACGCTCCTGAGGCCTGGGATGTGAACACGGGAAGTCCAGAAGTTATCGTGGCAGTAGTGGACAGCGGAGTCGATTACACCCATCCGGACCTGGATGACAACATGTGGGTCGATTCGAACGGTTTCTGCGGATATGATTTCATCAATGACGACAACGACCCATTGGATGATACCGGCCATGGCACGCACTGCGCCGGAACAATCGCAGCCGAGGGCGATAATGGCCTCGGTATTACAGGGGTCTGCTGGAACGCGAAGATAATGGCACTTAAGTTTCTTGGCATCGATGGATATGGCACCAGCACAGATGCAATATCGGCTTTTTATTATGCTATTGAAAACGGAGCCGATATCATATCCAACAGTTGGGGCGGCGACGATTATATGGAAACAATGCAAGAAGCCATCAACTATGCCCATAGCCAAGGTGTGGTTGTGGTTGCTTCCGCCGGGAACGACAATTCCACAGAACCGCATTATCCAGCCCATTATGACCACGTGATTTCCGTCGCTGCAACAAATTCCAACGACGAAAAAGCGTCCTTTTCCACATATGGCGATTGGGTGGATATAGCTGCCCCTGGAGTTGATATTTTATCACTGCGCGCGAACGCAACGTTCATGGACACACCCTACGGTTGTCATACAACAATTATGTCAGGCACATCAATGGCTTGCCCACATGTGGCCGGCGCCTGCGCCTTGCTGCTATCCGTTTATCCCGAAATAGACGTTAACGAGGCCGAACAGGTTCTGTTACAGTCCACGGACCCGATCTCCCCTGAAATCTGCATCTCAGGCAGATTGAATCTACATCAGGCAACAAAGCTGCTTTCGAGTGGTCCACGCGGATACATTTTTCTTGATGCCGACGTTTATAACTGTTGTGACCTTGTAGGAATTAGACTGCTGGATTCAGACCTGAAAGGAAATGGAACACAGCAGGTAATCGTAGAGAGCAGTGGAGGGGATTTGGAAACAGTTCCTCTAACCGAAACTTCGCCTTTTCTTGGTGTTTTTACAGGGTCAATTCCAACTGGCTCGGGTGACCCGAATATCGAAGACAGCATCGTTCAACTTTCGCACGGTGACGTTATCACCGCAGAATATTATGATGCCAATGATGGTACCGGTAGTCCCGCCACCGCAACCGATACCGCAACAGCAGATTGTCAGGGAGCGGTGATTTTCAATGTTCAAGTTGAAATACCCGGCCCAGAGCCGACAGTCACCTTCGAAACAAACGAACCCACTGCCGCTCGCGTATTGTGCGGTCAGGACTGTGGAGAGCCTAATGACATAATAGCAACTGACTTAGTTTTGGTAACTACGCACACAATTCAACTTACCGGTGTTCTTCCTGAAACTGACTATTATTTTGTAATTGAGGCTACTGATGGCAATGGTAACGAAATTGTGGACGATAATGGCGGTGCATGTTATGCATTTACCACTGATGCTGGACCGCGCGACGTCTATGTCCCCAGCGAGTACACCATCATTCAGGAGGCAATCGATGTTTCCTGGAACGGGGGGACGGTTGTTGTTGCTGATGGTACATATAGCGGAGATTGGAATCGCGACATAGATTTTGGAGGCAAAGCCATCACCGTTAAAAGCCAAAATGGTCCGGAAAACTGTGTTATTGATTGCAACGGCTCAGAAGCCGAACCACACCGTGGATTTAGGTTCCACTTTGACGAGGACGCCAATTCTGTTCTCGACGGTTTTACCATAAAAAACGGTTATGGTCCCAAGGAGCAGATAGTTAACTCAACGAGGTCGGTCGGAGGCGCTGTTTTCTGCAACGAATCTAGCCCAACCATCCAAAACTGCATAATCGCTGATAACTACAGCGTACTGGGAGGAGGAATATTTTGCTGCTGCGATAGCAAACCGGCAATCCGCAATTGTCTCATTGTTGAAAATTCCGCCCGTTATGGAGGCGGTATGTATTGCCGTGGCAGCAGCCCAATAATTACGAACTGCACCATAAGCGGTAACTCAGCCACTACCAAAGGTGGGGCCATTCGTTGCTATGATGCAAACAATCCCACCATCTACAACTGTGTTTTATGGGACAATGAAGTTGTTTCTGGCGAGGGGCCTGAGCTTGCCTTGAGGAACGAATGTAATGTCTTGGTCTGCTACAGTGATGTTGAGGGCGGCCGATGGGCAGTGGACCTGGAGGGAGCAGTGGACCCAGAGCAGGGTTTAAAGGTGAGCTGGGGAGTTGGAAACATTGATGTTGACCCATGCTTTGTGGGTCCAAACAATGGCGATTATCATTTGTGGCCTGGTTCGCCGTGTGTTGATGCAGGAACGAATAGTCCTGTTGGGGGACTACCGGCAACGGACATAGATGGGCAGCCACGTCCAATAGATGGAGACAATAATGGACAAGCCCTCGCAGATATGGGTGTCTACGAATCCCTGCCCTGCGAAGAACCTGTTATTGTCCTATCGGCAGAAGAATTTAAATTCGAAGTTCGTCAGGGTGGCTCAAATCCAGATACTCAGATACTTAACATCCGCAACAGCGGTTCAGGAACCATGAATTGGGCAATAACCTATGAGTGCAACTGGCTGGACGTCGACCCCTGCGAGGGCAGTTCGACTGGCGAATTAGATGAAGTTACGCTCAGCGCAGATATAACAGGTCTTACCGGAGGCAGCTATAATTGCAAGTTGACGGTTTCGGATTCCAATGCCCTTAACAGTCCAGAACTGGTTGAGGTGAAATTACGCTTATATACCGCAGGAGAATTACCCGTACCGTTGGAATACCCAACGATTCAGGCGGCAATAGATGCGGCAGCGACAGGAAATGTGGTCATCGTTGCTGACGGCGTACATACCGGAGAAGGGAACCGCGATATTGACTTTAAAGTAAAGGCGATTACGGTACGGAGCGAAAACGGACCGAATAATTGCATCATAGATTGCAATGGCACGGAAACTGAGCCACATCGTGGATTCTACTTCCATAACGGTGAGGGAGAGGACTCCGTTGTGGATGGCTTCACAATCACCAACGGCTATGCCGACTTTGGTGGAGGCATCAAGTGCACCGGAAGCGCCCCGACAATCAAAAACTGCATTATAACTGGGAACATAACAGATGATAACTACCTCCCAGGACAGCATGGTGGCGGTGCCGGCGTTTATGGTCCCGCTCGGCTAAACGATTGCACGATCACCATGAACTGGGCCCACTGGAATGGTGGTGGGTTGTACGAGTGCAATTCGATTGCCAGATGTATCATTAGCGGAAACAGAGCGGGTCAAAATGGCGGCGGGCTGTATGAGTGCAACGGTCCTATCAGTAATTGCACTGTCAAGATGAATGAAGTAGCCATCCTCGATGGCGGTGGCCTGTACGAGTGTGACGGAAATATAAGCAACTGTACTATCAGTGGGAACTTAGCCACAAACGGTGGAGGGCTATATAGATGCGATGGTGAGATCAGCAACTGTACTATCAGAGGCAACTTGGCTAAGAACAAGGGCGGGGGATTGTATAGATGTGGCGGCCAGATCAACCACTGCACCATCAGTGGTAACTCTGCCAAAGTGCTCGCCGGCGGGGGGATGTCTCTATGCGGTACAACCAGCAACTGCACCATCAGCGGTAACTCGGCCGGCAAATATGGTGGCGGGGTAAGCTTTCCTCTCGGCGCCATCAGGAACTGCATCATAACGGGTAACACAGCAGCCTATGGTGGGGCAATAGCCGATGAACAAGGCAGCCCAGTGATTAGTAACTGCATAATCAGTGCCAATACCGCAAACTGCGATGGTGGTGCGATCTACTGCTGGGTTGATAGCAATCCAACTATTGTCAACTGCATCTTGTTGGAGGATACGGCTACACGGGGTAGCGAAATAGCCGTAGTCCTTTATAACGATCCCTGGGGAGGAAGCGTTCCTTCATCAATCTCGGTTAGCTACAGCGACGTGCAAGGTGACTCCGGGGCAGTATATGTGGACACTGACTGTACGCTGAATTGGGGGCCAGGCAACATTGATAGTGCTCCCCGTTGTGTCCAAGTGGGATATTGGGACCCAAACGTTGCGCCTGAGGATTCGAAAGATGTATGGATGGATGGCGATTATCACCTGCGGTGCGGTTCACCCTGTATTAACGCCGGTGACCCAACTGAAAATTACACCGACCAAATAGATATTGATGGTGAACCCCGAGTGCTGTATGGTCGGGCCGATATGGGGGCCGACGAGGTGTTTCCTATAGCAGGCGATTTTGAGCCTGACGAAGATGTGGACTTGGCCGATCTTAGTACCCTTGCCAATTATTGGCTGACCAGTTGTACCGGGCCCGAGTGGTGCAACAGTTCCGACATAGACCAGAGTGGCTTGGTTAACTTCACTGACTTTGCCGCTTTTGCAGCCAATTGGTTGTGGTGATTACCGTTTTTTCCTTTAGAAGCATGCTCTTCAAGTAAAACTGTTTCCCGTTATCAGATTGCAATTGCTGCCCAGCACATGGTTAGGCACGCTTTCTCTTGCCAAGTCAAAACTGCGAATCATTTTCCAGCAATAAAACTCTCCAAGGACTTCAAAAAATCACCAAATGCTAAACAGAATAGAGTCGATGAAATCAGGGTGGCCTTATCTACACAGAGTTGTGTCATATATTACCCTTTGGGGGAAAGCACCCCCCTAAAAACCTTTGCTTCATGTCGTAAATGCTTGAACAAGCATTGACATTGCCCCCTCAAAGATTAATTAGGAAAATTTCTCCGGGTGAAGGTTCACATTTCGTACAAGCCATTTCATAACCTCCTAAGAGCTGTGACAAGGCAAGCGATATGAAAAAACGCGTTATAAACAGTAATATCACGATCCCATCTGACAACCAGTCGGTGATTATTGCCCAGCCAGGAAAAGGTCCGCTCGACCGGCATAACCATATTTTCCATCGTCGCAGGAGGCACCGTCTGGCCGTAATCGTTCTTGCCCCAGTATACTATCGAGCCATCCTTCTTCACGGCAGCAGAATAATAATATCCCGCCGATATTGCAACAAAATCATTGCCCGCCGGCGTTGCCGAGACCTGTTGATAATTATCGCTGGTAAACTGGCTGCCCTGGTCAGTATTGAATACTTCAGGCCTGCCACGACACAATGCCCGCTTCAATGCCGTAACGCAAAATTCAGATTCGAGCGTTGTCGATACTTCCCAGCTCAACACATACCGGCTGAACCAGTCCATCACCGCTACGAGATAAAGCCATCCGCGATACATACGAATGTATGTTATATCTGCCGACCATACCTGATCCGGCCGGGCAATCGTAATCCCCCTTAGCAGGTATGGATATATCTTGTGCTGCCTGTTGGATATGCTCAAACCACACTTTCTACGAGGATAAACCGCCTCCAAACCCATCTGACGCATCAATCGCCGGACACGTTTGTGATTGACATGATGACCCTGAAGACACAGGAATTCGGTCATCTTGTCTATGCCGTAAAACGGCGTCTAAACGTATTGCTTGTCTATCAGCTTCATTAGCATCTCGTTATACTGTGTACACCTGCGGCATTTATAATACAAACTGCTCCGGTTCAGCCCCAGTTACTCACACTGTCGATAAACTGGTATCTTCTTATGGGCCGGCTCTATGGCGTTACGCTCTTGCTCAAGCGTCAAGACCAGATTTTTTTTGAGCCAGTCAAGTTCTACCTTTAACTGGCCTATCTGCTGGTATAATTCCGCCGTCGGCGCGTGTGTGGGTGGTAATAAGAATACTTTGCGACCTGTTTATCAGGTCAAGGGCGTTTTGAAAATTTTGTTTCGTTATCATTTGAGCGTTTTCCAAAAAGTAAAGGCATAATTGTAGCAGGGAAATTTACACAGGGCAAGAACGCAAAAATAAGGTAATTAAGAACGGGCCAAACGAGCCAACAGGGTAACCGAATCGGTTATGAAATATTTAACAGAACGGGATTGACAATTTTTATGGTCCGGATGTAATATACACTTATAATTTATGGAAAGGAGAATATTATGAAGCGAAAACACATCCTGTCGGTTTTGGCAGCAGGTATTATTGTATTAGGAGGTTCAATTGCCAACGCTGATGTGATATTGACCGTAAATGGTGAAAATCCTGCCGGCGCTCCGCTTATGATAGAAGGAATTGGTCCTTTTCTGGTCGCAGTCGATGGAAATACCCCTGTTGGGCCGAACGATGTATCCGTTGCAGCAACAGGAGGCACACTCGTCGAATTGCCCGGCGTTAATAACCAATACCATTTCAAATTCGACGCCGAATCGACGTTTGGTAACGCTTTATTGATTGCCAACGTTGATATTTCAATCGAAGGAAGGTTTGTGCCGGCGGGAACGACAATCTGTCAGCTTTATTTTTTCTGCGACCGCGAAGCCAATATCATCAGCGTCCTTTATGCAGGCCTGCCCGACATTATCCCGTCCGAGGAAGAACAAGGTGAACAGTATGAGGAGGAAACCGGCGAGCTACCCGCCGTAATCAAGGACGAAGAAACGATTGGGAACGAACCAGAAGGCGGTGGCGGCGGCCCCTCGACTACGCTCGGGGCAGGCGAAATGCTCCTTGATAACGTAATTGAAATAACCGATAACATAACGACAAATCAAATCTGGACTGCGGATAACCGGTATCGCATTAACGGCTGGAACTATTGCGTAGCAGTTTATGCGCTTTTGGTTATAGAGCCGGGGACTGTGATTGAATTTATGCCGAACAAGGAGTTGGGCGTCTCAAACGGCGGGTGTCTGATTTCGGCAGGCACGCCTGATAAGCCGATTATATATACACGTGCTGATAGCAACCAGTCATACTGGCACGCGATAAGTATCAGCGGCAATGCTTCAACGCAGACAAAAATAACATACAGCCATTTTTACGGGGCCGAAACTGCCGTATATCTATACAACGTTCGGCTTGACCATCCGATTGAGAATAATTATTTCTACAACAATGAGAATGGAATCAGCGTGAATGGGTGGGACAGGCATACCGATATAATTAATAATTTATTTGAGCAGACGAGCGATACCGCGATAAAAGCCGGCATATATATGGGCGAAGTGAAGGGTAGCAAATGTGTTCAATATTTTAACAGCGACATCGCCATACAAAATAACACCTGCGACGGGCAGAAGTATGGTATCTGGCTGGACGGGCCGATTTTGCCCGATTACGCCGGCCGGGTTGTAATAGCCAATAATATCATATCACGGTCGAGCAGTTACGGCCTATGCGGAAACGGATATTTCTATCCGCTGATTGCCTGCAACGGCTATTACAGTAACGCAGTCAATATATGCGTTGATTTTGAGGAGGTTGAATATAATCCGGTTTACGAGGCCAATTTCCCTTTTATAGCGGGCCCGGACGGAACATATTATCTTCGCACCGACTGCAACTTCGTAAATAACGGCTACGAATATATCGAACAAACGCCCCTCATCGGCAAAACCACCGACGTAAACCGTTCCCCCGATAGCAACTTTACCGATATTGGCTATCATTATCCAAACTGGGATTATTCAAACCCGGGATTGGGCAATTCATTGTCGGCTGATCTGGATGATAGTAAGGTTGTTGATTTCAAAGATTTTACTGAATTAGCCAATTATTGGTGGCAGTCAGCTTCTGCGGACGCCGACCTCGATGATAACGGCTTTGTTGACTGCAACGACCTTGATATATTAGCAGAACAATGGCTCAAGACCGCAGACCCCAACATACAAATTAAGATTAGCGGGGACTCTAATAATGGGTATGTTGATTTTGGGGCCGCCGGATACTCATTAGATACCAGACGCATCTTTCTATTAGCAGACGGCAAATACGTCGGCGAAATAATCAGGTTCAAAGACGATTATACCCTCACAACCGATATTTCAGATTCCAATGGGTTGATGGAAGTAAAACTAATTGATGTTGACAAGTTCGGCCGGATTACCTGCTCGGATGTCAACAAAGCCAAATTTCAAAGGACGCTGAATTACTGCGTTTTACCTGAGACATACGAGAAAGGCAGCTCATTGCCTTTTGCCGCTTATAATTCCGGTGCCGGGGATATTACTGTCAAGGTATATGCAGGCGGCGGGAATCTTGTATGGTCGCAGACCTTTAGCGGAAACAGCATTTTAGGTTCTATCCCCGCGGCGATTACAGCAGACCAGAACGATATTGATTACGTCAGCTTCGACGACAGCAACGACCTGTCTATCGCAAAGAAAATAACAGATCCAAATGAGCCGGACGACTCTGCGAACGTTCAGGCCTTAATCGTTCTTCCCGATTGGTTACTGAGATTATACGACTCTCAAACTCCATGGTTTATTGAAGAAGCATTGAAATTCAGAGGAATCATTTATGCAAAATTATCAGGGAAAAAAGCCACTTACGATAAAATCGCTTGGTATGCGCAGAATAAAAATATCAAATATTTATACATTAGCGCGCATGGTCATTTTTGGATAGATCCAGATGATGGAATATTTAGGACAGTTGTGTATCTATACCCAAACGAAGCAGTTGTTTCTATAAAACGATCGGATTTTTGCGATCCAAACAGTGCGCCTTTCTGGTGTGTAGATTTAAAGGGACGAGACGAAGATGAGAAAAAGAGTTTCTATTCAATGGGATTTGACTCTCTTGAATTTGCTTATTTTGACACCTGTTATTCGGGCAGATTAATGATAAATGATAATGACGAATTAGTTTTTGGCCAGCCGGGGCAAATGGGCATTGTTTTTGATAGTCCTATATCCGATATGAGTTTGGCTCTGGGGATGCATGAACCAAGCAGAAGCCGCGTTTATCAGGGATGGTACGATATACCTTTTACAAAATTCTGGCCTTTCGAAACCGACTATCAGCAGTGGACTCAGGATGAGTGGATGTGGTTGGGCTTAGGAGGGAATCTTAGTGAGGCAATAAATGATGCTATCAGTCGGCAAGAGCATTTTTCTGATGTTAACGACCCTGTAAACTGTTACCGCCTGAAAGGACAGGGAAATATTGAAGATGTAATTTTAAGAAACTGGTGAAATATTATGCTTAAAAAAAGAAGAAAGTTATATACAGCAATTGCTCTGATATTTACGATTTATCTTATTTACAAAGGATACGAGAGATGGCCTTCCCGGAACTGGAAAGAATACAGGAGCTTGGTTGGGATTTGGCCTCGATTGAAGAAGGAGGGAATAGAAAATATTATGTTTTGTTATGCGAGGAGTCCGCAAACAGGCGATGATACAGATTCAGGGTTTCAGGGAATTTTAGAGTGGTTTAGTTTTCGCAAGAGAGACGCAACTATTGTTAAGTGGTGGTCTCGCCACCATGAAGTTCCAAAAGAATGCCTCCCGGAGTGCATAAATATTCTTGACAGGACAATGAAAGATGCGCGTTGGCGGTGGTTGCCGAATTATCGCGTCTGGCCGGTCGCGAGAATGCTTGTTGTTACAAAAAGGGGTAAGTATATAGTTCATGCAGACTCTGATATTTCTATTGTGGCTATGTCTAAAGTTTATGGAGACAATTGGGTGTCCCATGAATTAGGAGAATACCTTAGAAAATGCGGCTTACAAACAACTAGATATTTCGTTCCGCCAAAAGAGCAAACCATATCTATTGCTATATTCTCCTCACGCATTCATCGCGAGGACTTTCTTCTCGATTGGCCTCCGGTTGCGTTGTTCGGCGACAAAAAACGGACCAAAGAATTATTTGGAAAATTGCTTGAGCCCAAAATGGTATTTGAGGGACGCGACTGGCTGGAAAAAATAGTTGATGAATACGAAATCGCCTTCAGAGAGGCGGAAGAAAAGAAATTCCAAAGCAAAAACTGTAAATTTTATGGCTGGATTATATTTGTGACTCAGGATTGGTTTTACTGGAAAAACATTTATCTTGATGCAAATGCAGTATTGGGTGATTATATGGCATCAGAGCAGCTCAAGGCCTATTTCGACGAGCTCGGCATAACGAAGGAACTATTGACGGGCAAAATGAATGTTGCCGACCAAAACGACGAAAACACAGCGGACGTGAACCAATAGACCGACAGGTTAACTATCCCAACTGGGGTTTTTCTAACACCGGCGTTTCAAGATGGGATTTACATAAGGATGATATTGTGGACTTTTTCGATTTTGCGCTCTTTGCCGATTCCTGGCCGACGACGTATGACATTTGGGATTTATCCGGTTTTGCCTTCGACTGGCTGAAAACCGAAAGTGTTTATCCTGAACTTACGCTTGTTTTTGACCAGGACCCTAATAATATTCATGGTTATGTAAATGTTACAGTTGATAGCAATGAAGAAATAATGGGAAAGGTATTTCTTTTTATGGATGGACAGTTGCGAGCTACGACAGATGTTCCAACGGAATGGCCTATGGTAGTCAATAGTATGTGTGACTCTAATGGACTGCACTCTTTTAATATTGTCGGGGTCGATGAAGATGGAAATATAATCTGCTCGCAGCCGATAGACGTTTCATTTAACAACCATTTATCATACTTTATTGCTGAAAACGGTTTCAGACCCAGCCTTGATTATACTCTTTATGGTATAGGTTCGGGAAATTACACGGTGGAGTTATACGATAATTACACCGAAAGCGTAGTTTACAGCGATACTTTCGAAGATTCGATAAACGCCCATATATCGTCCTATACTTTCGTGCCTATATCAGATAGCAATGGTTTCGCGTATGCTCCTTATACGCTGACGGTTAGCGATGCTTACGATGAAATAGTAAAAATAATCCTGCATAGAAAGTTCAATAAAGCCGATTACCCTCCTGACTCTCCGGCGAGGATGCTGGTTTCCTGCGGTAATGAAGATGTTGAACAGGCAAAAATGAGGTGTATTGTCGCAGTGCTTACAGCAGCAGTAAAAAAGAAAATATGGCCGATATATCTGAATAATGAAGATTGCAGTTTTGAGAATGTTCAATATTGCCTTAATTTGAATAACGTAAAGAAATGGTATCACGTATCGCACGGCGCCTATGATTTGATAGGTCAGCCGCCGAGGCAATGTGTAGACTTCAAAGACGGTTTAGTATTCTCACGCCTTAGAAAAGATTATGACCCTAATAACATTCCCCCTGACTACGAGCCGCTGTCTTGGTATTATGAAAACAACCATTCGATAAGAGAACTTGGTCTTTATGGTAATCCAAAACTTAACTGGGTTCAGTTTAACTGCTGTTACAGCGGCCATACGGATGAGTTTCCGATATCACTTGGAATGCCGATTGAAGACCCTACGTATATAGGTAAAGTAATATTCATCGGATGGAGAGAACCAGCTTTAGTGTATGACATTATTGGGAAATATAACCAATTTGAAGAAAAGTTGTGGGAGCATCTTGCTATGGGATTCAATCTCCAAGATGCCTTCGACTTTGCAACCAGCGGACCGGGTTGGAACCAAATCGAAAATAACTTCATAACATACGGCGTTATTAGTTGGCAACTTGTCTGGTTTAGAGATCTATACATAAATTAACGCCTTTTACTGAGGACGGAAATATGAAACTATCATTAAGGTCGAGTAAAAAATGGTCATTATCAGCGATAGGAATTTTGCTGGTATTGTTAGTTTTGAAAATAGTCCTGGTTTTGACCGCCAAACCCAAAGTTACAGTTGATTACGTGGCCGAATACAACAAAATAACCATTCCGCCAAATTACGACCCTAACGACAACGCCGCTGATAATTATCAGAAAGCATTTGACTCATTTCATAAAATGCCCGTTGAACTTAGAGAACCATTGAAAGATTGGCCTACGGACTTCGACGACACAAACAGGAATAAGCTTGGGCAGTGGCTGGCCTCGAATGAGGAGGCATTTGAATACTTCAAGACCGCTTCACACAAGCCCTATTATTGGCTTGAAAGAAATGTCCGGGATGCAAACGGTATGATGAGTATATTATTTCCGGAATTGGCCCCTTTGCGATATTTAGTTGAAGCAATGTTTTGGAACGCCAAACTAAATGCGGCTAATGGGCAATATCAGAAAGGGTTTGAAGATATATCGGCCTGTTATCGAGCAGGCCGACAAAAATGCCGAACCCCATCCTTCTTGATTGAGCAAATAAATGGTATGTCTATTAAAGAAAAGGCGTTGACCGCCGCTATGAATATCATAGACAAGTGCGAGGTTACAACGGAAGACCTGAGGAATTTCCAGCTTGCCATACAAGGAGAGTTTGAAAAAGATACTTGCGCTCTTGATTTTGAAACAGAAAGGTTATCACTATATGACATACTACAGAGAATATTTGTATATAATTCAAGAGGTACTGGACGGTTTTCCTGGAGCACGGCTCATTATTTTGAAACAATGTGCGGCAACCATGAAAATTTTATCTTGAAATGCAAGCTACTCTGGAGTTGTTTTGTCGGTCCAACACATAATGAAATGATTAAAAACACCGAAGAGATATTTTTCTTGTTCGAACCGCTCAGGACAGAAACACCCTGGCAGCTTCACGCCAGAGACCCCAATTACTTTCGTAAATTGGATGTATCTCGCTGCCAAGATTGTGATAGTTTCAATATCCTTGGTATGTTTTCTCCAAATCCCACCCGTCTCTTTCACAAATATTATCAAGTGAAAGCAGGTCAGAATGCCTTGCTAACAATTGTTGCGATTCTGCGGTTCAAAGGCGATAAAAATCGGTTTCCGGATTCTTTAGACGAGCTTATTGCTGCCGGCTTCTTGAAATCAATGCCGCTTGACCCTTATAGTGATGGCTCTTTAATTTATAAAGAAACCAAAGATAACTTTCTGTTGTATAGCGTGGGCGAGGATTTTAGGGATGACGGCGGTTCGGCTGTTATAAGCTTTACATCTACCGGATTGGGACGACAGGGTCTTCCTGAAGATAAGCGTCGCGATATTGTTTTTTGGCCCGTCAAGAAATTTGAACGTCGAGAGAAAGTCATTGAAAGTCCGCCTGATACGAATGAAATTATTGAATATTGGAAAAGTGTAACAGGTCAAAAAGATACTAACGATATCAACTTTATGAACGAAGTCAACCTGATTCGGGAAATATCATCAAAGAGCTGAAATCACTATCTCATCCGAACTGGAATTTCTCGAACGCCGGAGACGGCAATACTTTGACAATGGATTTATACGTGGATTCGTTCGTTGATTTTAAGGATTTTGCGCTCCTTGCTTCCGGCTGGCAGTCAGACTACAACGTTTATGACCTGAACTCAATGGCCGACGAATGGCTTATATTTAGCGGGGACCCAAATATTCAAATTCAGATTAGCGGAGATGCGAATGATGGATACATTGGTTTTGGGGTCAGCAACTGGTTATCCGCTACAAAACGTGTTTATTTATTAGCCGATGGGAAATACGTCGGTGAAATATTCAGGTTTAAAGATAGTAAAACTCTTACAACTGATATTTCAGAATATGGAATTGGTGAGCATCAATATAAAATGGTAAGCGCTGACAGAAATGGGCATTTAACATGTTCAAACATCGATTATATTGATTTTTCAAGACCTTTATATTATTGTGTTTTACCTGAGAACTATAAAAAGAATCAGCCTTTGCCATTTGCCGCATATAACCCAGGTGATGGGAATTTTTCTGTTAATGTTTATGCAGGCGGCGGAAATCTGGTTTGGTCGCAGACATTTAGCGGAAATACAATATTAGGTTCTATCCCTTCGGAGATTACAGCAGACCAGAATGATATCGATTATGTCAGTTTTGGTGATGTCAACGGACAATCCATCGCAAAAAAAGTTACAGACCCCAATGAGCCGGACTCGTCGGCGAATGTTCAGGCCTTGATAGTTCTTCCCAGCCGGTTCCTGAGATTATACGATTGGAAAACAGTAGCGCAGATTCAGGACTCGTTCGCAAGAAGGAATATCATTTATGCAAAATTATCAGGTAAATTGGCTACTTATGACAATGTTGCCTGGTATGCAAGTTATATGAATATAAAATATTTATATATAGGTTGCACGCATGGCAATTTTTATACAGATAAAGATACACCCTTACCTTTAAGAACAAACGTTTTCCTATATGATGGACAAGTTGTTTCTATAAAACGCTCGGATTACTGCGACCCCAATTACGCTCCTCCCTGGTGTGAAGATTTATCTGGACGGGATGAAGAAACTCTAAAGAGTTTTGCCACGATGGGATTTGATTCTCTCGAGTTTGCTTATTTTGATGTCTGTTATTCAGGCAGATTAAAAATAAACGCAGATGATGAATTAGTGGAGGGTCAAGCGGGCCAACAGGGGCTTTGGGACATCCCACATTCTGATATGAGTTTTGCATTGAGAATGGCTGATAGCAGCAGAAATCATTTTTATCAGGGATGGTATAATGAAGCAAAAGTTAAACCTTTTCCACAGGAAACCGATTTTCAAATGTGGACTCAATGGGAATGGGCGCAATTAGGCGCAGGCGAGAATCTTTACGATGCATTAGCATATACAATCTGGCGACAAGAACGGTTTGGCCCTGAAGACCCCATAAATAATTTCAGGTTAAAAGGGATGGGTGATTTAATGAGCGTATATTTAAGAAACTGGTAAGATATTATGCCAAATAGAAGAAAAAAGATATATATAGCTATTGCCCTGATTCTTATAATTTATCTTGTTTACAAGATCTACGAGATACGGCCGTCTGATAACTGGAAAGAATACAGAAGCTTAATTGGGAAATGGTCGCGTTTGAAGAGTGAAGGAATAGAAAGCATTAGATTTACCTCTGCGAGGAGTCCGCTGACCGGACATGATGAAGATTCGAGTTTTGAGGCAATTGTAGAAATAATTAGTTATCGCCAGAGAGATCCCAATATTGTCAAATGGTGGTCTCAACACCGTGAAGTTCCAAAAGAATGCTTGCCGGAGTGCATAGATGTCATTGACAGGGGAATAAAGAACACACGAAGACCCTGGTGGCTGTTGGGCGCATTACCTACTATCCGACCGTCAGAAAGAATGCTGGTTGTGACAAAAAAGGGAAAATACATATTTCATGTGGAAACCAATATCAGTACGGAATACAGTCCTAATGTTTATGGAGACGATTGGGTGTCATATGAATTGGGAGAATACCTTAAGGAATGCGGTTTACGCAGCACTAACTATTTCGTGCCGCCAAAAGAGCAGACAGTGGTGATCGCCTTATTCTCTAATAGAAAGCGTTGTGTTCCTTGGTTCGGTTTGCCTCCGGTAGTATTATTTGGCGATAAAAAACCGGCGGAAGACCTTTTATACCCATCAATGATTGAAGCGGGAAAGCCCGCCGGCAGGCCGGCTGAGCCGAATATGGTCTTTGAAGGCCGCGACTGGTTGGAAAAAATTGTTGATGCGTATGAAATAGTGTTCAAAGAGGCGGAAGAAAAGAATTTTCGAAGCAACCAGCATTGCGACAATTACGGCTGGATTGTATTTGTGACTCAGGATTGGTTTTACTGGAAAGAAATTTGTATCGGCGAAAACGCTGTTTATGGTTATTATTATATGCCATCGGAGCAGCTCAAGGCGTATTTCGACGAGCTCGGCATAACGAAGGACTTATTAGAAGTAAAACCGGCGGCTGCTGAGCCAAATTCTGAAACATCGGGGATATACTACATAAACGGCGTCCCAGTCCGCCTTGAAAAAATATCGGTTGAGCCCAACATCTGATAAATCGGCAAAGCCGCAAATCGAAAATCAAACTGACAAGCCAAACGACGCGAACGCCCCTGCCAAAGAGCCATAGTTTGAATTTGCCGGGTCCTTCGGCAAGCTCAGGCCGAACAAGCCCCGCCGTGTAATTCATCAGGCAGTAATTCGGGAGACGATGGCTTCGGAGAGCTTTTTGCGTCTGAACTTTCTCGGAACTACACGGAGATTATCAGATTCAAACGTCTCGCCTGCTTTTAGGTGGCCGCACCATTCTGCCAGGGTCGGGGACCGGCCCGTAAATTTTGCCGACCAGTCGAGGCCGACGGTCGAGGCAACGGTAGTCATCGGGACGCCGCCGCCCATAATCCAGCCGGATGGACAGGGATGAACGTGAGTGGGCAGCCGGTCGAATTCATCCTCGATTTCTCCGACAAGCTCCTCAATTACGTCCTCAAGCGTTACCAATCCGGAGACCTTATCGTCGCTGGAGACCACGATAGCGATATGCGCCTTTTCCTGTATCATCTTTTCGAGCAGCTTCGAGAGAGGAAGGTCTTCATAGACCCTTGTTATCGGGCGCGAAATTCCTTTAACGGAGGGGTCTGAGGGATTAATCCGAAGAGCCGAGACAATATCCTTGAAATTTATGTAACTATGAATTGACTGCGGTTCATTTTCAACATCGCAGACGGGAAATCGCGTGTGCATATCGAGATGTGCCTTCGCAAGCGCCTCCGAAAGAGAGTTTCCGGCAAAAATCGTGAAAATGTCCTGGGCGGGAATCATAATGTCGCGGACCATGTGCAAAGAAAGGTGCGCGGCAGCGAGGACGATTTTTTCCTCGCGTTCGCCCATAAGTTTAGATGTCCGAGCCAGCGATACGGCTGCACGAAGCTCGTGAATCCAGGACGTCTGTGCATTAAGGATTTTGGGCTGTAGCCGGGAGAGGACACCGACGACCGATTTCACAACAACTTCGATAACTGAGACAACGGGATTGATGATTTGCGCCAAAATCTTCATAGCAGGCGACAGCCGAAGGACAATCCATTCCTTATTGTTGAGAGCAAACATTTTCGGAACAAGCTCCGCAAAAATAATAGTGACCAGAATAAGGGGTATAACGATAAACGCAATGGCAATAACCTGAGCGAGCGTCATTGAGATATTCCAGCTTTTTGCCAGATAAGGGGCGAATGCGGCCTGTGCGCCTGCTCCGCCGACGGCAGCGGCGACGGCTGCAAAAAGCGTTATGCCGAGCTGAATTACGGCCAAGCTGGCCTCCATACGGTCCTTCATAAACGCGGCCTCCGCGGCGCCTTTTTTACGCTCGCTGACGAGAACCGCGATACGGGCGCGGGAAATGGAGGCAAGTCCCATTTCGTAAGCCGCAAATACCGCGTTGAAAACCAACATCAGGACTATTACACCAAGCTCATAATCGAACATAACGATTTACCTTTATTTTGAAAACCCCCAGGCAGACCTGAGGGCCATCTGTTTACGGGGTAATCCGCCTGCGACGGATAAAATCCCACCCTACATAATATACTGATTTAGCGAATCCGTCGATGATAAGATTTGTCCTGCCGACTCACAGTCCCTTGCGATTTGTGCGGAGAGGTCGTCGATGGAGCCGAATTTGTGCTGCGTCCTGATGAGTTTAACGAAATCCATCGCCATCCAGTCGGCGGTCGGGTTTTCCGCCATTGGGTCGAGTAAATGCGCCTCGATGAGCATCCGGCCGACATCGGCAAAAGTTGTGGCCTGACCAATGCTAAAGACGGCGGGCCGGGGGCGGTCGAAGCGGCAGACATCCTCTTCGGAGCCGCCGAGACGGACGTAACCGGCGTAAACGCCCTGCTGAGGGATAATCTGGCGGGGAATCTGCATATTCAGGGTTGGGAAACCGAGCTGCCTGCCTTTGCCTCTGCCGGGGACGATTCGGCCAATGATGCGATAAAACCTGCCGAGCATAGCAGCAGCGTCCGCGACGTGACCCGACTGAAGCATATAGCGAATTGTGGTGCTTGAGACGCGAATCGACTGGCCCGATGGCAGCCGGACAAGCTTTGCAGGGACAACAACAACGTCGAAGCCATTTTGCCCGGCCATTTGCTGCAAAGTTTCGACGTTTCCACCCCTGCCGGCGCCAAAATGGAAGTCATCGCCCTCGACGAGGGCTTTTGGACGGACGTCTTTAAGAAGAAATTTATCAACGAAATCGGCTGGCGACAGGCGAAGCAGGCTGGCGGTATCGCGCAGGACAATGAGGTAATCGACACAGCAACCTTCGATAAGGCGAATCTTGAGAGGCAGGGGGGTGAGAACACCTGGGGCTTTTTCGGGATGCAGAATCGCGACCGGATGCGGCTCGAAGGTCATAACCGCCAGGGCCGTGTTTTCAAGAACCGCAATGTCGCGGGCAACGTTTATATTCTGGCGGTGCCCGACGTGAACGCCGTCGAAGTTGCCGATGGTAAGGACACAGCCGGCCGGAAGCCGACCAAGTTCTGAGACAGTTTTAAGAATTTTCATAGGCCACAAGTCAGAATATACGTTTCAAAAAATAATGACAGAGGAATCAGAACCAACAGGGAGTAGTTTACACCCGAAGTGCGAATGATTCAATTAGAATCGGCAATATCAGGCGACCGCAGCAGTCGTCAATACCAGTAAGGAACATCAGAGTATCGTTCGATAATGTCAAGGTTGTCTATTGTTCCATTGTAGCCGGGGTACGTATTTTTAAGCACATCGAGGATATGCTGCTGTTTCTCGATATTCCCTGTTCTCTTGTAGCACAAGACAAGCATTTCGAGTGAAGCGCGATAGTATGAAAAAGAATCTGCGTTGAGCTGGTCTGTGGTTTCCTTGCCCAGCGATTTGATGTATTCGAAATGGGGTATCGCCCTGTTGAAACTGCCCTGTTTGGCAAAGACCATAGCGCCCCAGAAGTGAGCAACTTTGTTGGAAGAATTTATGTTTATAGCGTTGAGGTATGTGTTTATCGCGTTGTCTAAGTCGCCCCTGCTGTTATAGGCGCTGGCCAGCGTATTCAAGGCGATTTCGTTGTCGCCGTCGAGAAAGAGCACTTTTTTGCATTCCCGTTCGGCGTTATTATAAAACCCGCGGGAAGCGTATGCCTCGGCTCGTGAGATGAGACGGTTGATAATCAGCGGCTTTATCGCCAAAAGCGCGGCCATAACAAAAAAAATGCTGAAAGGCAGGCGGTTTGACATCTTCGAGAGCCATGGGTCAGCGAGTGTGGTTTCGATTTTTTCGTCCAGCATTTCCATAATCAATCCCTCAGGCAACGATTAGATAATAAATGCCGAGCGTCATAAGGACGTTCCCTGAAACGAAGTTTATATGGTCTTCGACGCGCTGGACTTTCGCGGCAAGGAACATAATTACGTCGGTTTTGACCAAGCTGGCCGACAGCGCCACGGCGAGAACCGGGAAACTCTGGCCAATCGCGAAACTGACGAAAATCAGGACCGAAAAAGGCGCCAGGTTGTGCGTGACAACGAGCGATGCGAGCATCAGGAGCAGGCCGCCGCAGGTCGGGCAACTGGGCATTTCGAGCAGCGCAAAAAGGATGCCGAAGACGAAGGCGCTGATTAGCGTCACGTGGTGGAAGTTTTCACGGAACTGAAGCAGCCGGGGAAGACGTCTGACTTTGACAAGACCAGCGATAAACAGACCGGTGATAAACAGGAGCAGACCAAGTAAATAAAATATGTATTTGTTGACCTGGATGATTGTAAAGGCCATACGCCCGACGATGCCGAGAAAAATTCCGAGGGCCGTATAAGCGGCAACAAGACCTGTTACGAAAAGCAGGGTCACCAGCAGCGCTTTTTTCTTTGATTCTGCAGCGCCGGCGATAAACCCGAGCGCGACGGGCACGCGAACTATTGTGCAGGAACTCAGCGATGCGAGTGCGCCGGCCCAAAATACCACAAACACCGCTAAAAACGGCGTATCCGAAATCAATTTTTGGATGCTCGAAAACATTTAATGCTTCCGATTCAATTAAAAAACAAGTATGGAAAAACAACCCACAACAACAAGATTTTCGGACTAATCAGGGGGTAACTTAAGCAATATTGATGACTGACGTCTGCCGGCCGGCAATTTTTATAATTCCGCCTGGAAAATAAAAAATTAATTATCAGAAAGGAAAATATCGTCTCATAAAATCATTCATAACACTTGTAACGACAAGGAGATACGATAAATATATGAAAAATGCAATGAAGTTGTTGCAACTTAGTTGCAATTAGATAAAATAACAAAGCTATTGTGCGTAATCCGCTGAAAAAATTGTTCATATTGAGATTGCTTCGGTCTGAAAAAATCGCGCCTCGCAACAGCACCTTATTTATTTAGGAGAAAAAGCGAAATGTCGGCAATGGGAAAATTGAAACAGATTGGCTCTGAACTTAAGGCACACTCACCGTTTACGCTCTTCGGGGCATTAACAGGATTAGCGATGATGTTGATATTCAGAAATATCAGCCATCAGGGAATCTATCGGCTGTTTTACATATTTCATCCGGCACACGTTGTATTGAGCGCAATGGTAACAGCGTCTTTATTCCGGCTGCATGAGAAGACAAAAAGCTTCCTCGTGATTGCCATAGTCGGCTACATCGGCTCAATAGGCGTGGCAACGCTGAGCGATTCCATATTACCATTCTTCGGAGAGGAGATATTAGGTGCGGTCATACCGACGGAGTCGGCTGTTCACTCACATAGTCCGGAGGCCGGAGCAGAGAAGACGGAAGAAGGAGAACACGAGAAGGAACTGCATATCGGATTTATTGAAGAATGGTATATCGTGAATCCTGCGGCGCTGCTGGGAATTATAATAGCGTATTTTTTGCCGAAATCGAAATTCCCGCATGCATTTCATATTTTAATAAGCACGTGGGCTTCGTCGGCGCATATTATGATGAACACATATCAGCCGATAACGGCAATGCTGATAACGGGCTTTTTCATCGTTCTGTTTATAGCCGTATGGCTGCCCTGCTGCTTCAGCGACATAATTTTCCCGATGCTGTTAGTCAAGGCCGATGGGGATACGTGTATACTTTGTGAGGGCGGAAAACACCGCGAGCACTAATGAATGATTAATGCGAATTATTTCGGATCTGGCCTTATGATGAAATTCGCGTTCAAAGAAAAGGTTGACAAGCTGTTAAGCTCAGCAAGATTAAAAAGGACCGGACAGAGGAAAGCAATCCTTGAGGTCCTGTTGAAGGCAAACAGCCCGCTCACAGCAGATGAAATTGTTCACGCAACAGGAAATACCGGGCCAAACCGAGTAACGATTTATCGAACGCTCGAAAGTATGGCTGAAGCGGGTATTTTGCACAAGGCGTTTATAGAGGGGAGAAGCCGGTGCTATGAGCCGGCGGACAAATGCAGCGAGAACCAGTGCCATCCGCATTTCGTATGCACGGGTTGCGGGCAAACCCATTGCCTGACGGATGCGACGGTTCCAATGGCGACAAGCATGCCGGCAGGATTTATAATAAAACGACAACAGGTACGATTAGAAGGGCTTTGCCCTGAGTGCAATATGACAGAAAACAAAAGGCACATGCACAATGACGGGAAATAACAAAATGCGCGCCACAGGCGTCATTTTTATCGCATGCGTATGCGGGTGGTTTGTGATGGAGCTGGAAATCCTGGGGGTGAGGGCGCTGGCGCCATATTTCGGCAGCGCGGTTTACGTCGTAATGGGGAGCGTCGTGGGGGTCTTCCTGCTGAGCTTATCGGCGGGATATATGTCGGGAGGATGGCTTTCAAAAAAAGTAAACATTCAGCGGATGCTTGGTATTAACCTGATACTGTGCGGAACGTGGCTGTTTGCGATGCCGGCATTCATAGAGCCGGTGTGCGACGGGATGTACAACATCGGGCTGGATGAGAGATGGGGCTCGCTATTGGCCGCCATAATTCTTTTCGGACTGCCGACAATGCTGCTCGGAACGGTGACGCCTTCAGCGGTGCAATGGCTGACCAGGCAGGCGAGCGATTCCGGGGTCAACGCGGGGCTGGTGCTGGCGCTGTCAACCACGGCCAGCTTTGCGGGCTGTGTCGTAACGGCGTTTTATCTTGTGCTTGTTTCCCTGCGGCTGACGATACGTATTTCGGGGATTATACTTTTCGTTTTGGGGTGTGCTATCCTGGTGCAGGCGGTCCTACGGAGAAGAAGATGGACAAGCTCGTCTTGAAATTATGTTTTTGCGCGGCGATTGTCTGGCAGGCGACGACTGCCGGAACGGCGGCAGGAGCGCGGTGGGGCCGGCTGGTTCACAAAAGGGATTCACTGTATCAAGTCATTTACGTTTACAAGCAAGGAACAGTTGTAACTTTGCGATTCGGAAAACAGCCGGCAGAACAGTTGCAAAGCCAGGTGGACGTCAGCAATTTGCGCCAGCATCGGCTGGAATACACAAAAATAGCTTTCTGCGGAATGCTCTATAAGCCGGCGCCGAGGAGAATACTTGTGCTTGGACTCGGGGGCGGTGTGATTCCGCGAGAGATGCATCATTATTTTCCGACGACCCTGATTGACGTTGTGGAGATAGACCCCGAAATCCCGAAAATAGCCAGGGAGTTTTTCTGTTTTGCCGAGGACGACAGGTTAAAAGTGCATATAGCCGACGGAAGAATGTTCATCAGGGAGCGAATTCGCAGGAAAGTCGAGGATAAATACGACATCGTTATCCTGGACGCATTTAACAGCGAATACATACCGTTTCACCTGACGACGAAAGAGTTTCTTGAGGAGGTCAAAGAGGTTTTGGCCGACGACGGGGTTGTAGTGGCGAACGTGTTTTATAACAATCGACTTTTCGAAGCGCAGTGCGCGACCTTTCTGGCGGTGTTCGGACGATGCCAGGTTTTTTTCGGCAGCTATACGAACAACGCAATGCTGGTTTCACCGGGACAGAAGTGTCAGACGCTAACCATTCGAGAGGCGATGAAACAAGCGAACATACTTCAACACAAGGCCAATCCTGCCTTTGATATGCTTGCGGTATCAAAACAGTTCAGGCCAAGTATCAGGCCGGCCCCCAGCGTAAAGGTTCTAACGGACGACAGGGCGCCTGTCAACCGGCTGCAGAAACAGAAAAGAAGAAGAACGGAACAGCAGGATAACGAAACGGCTGGGAAAAGAAAAGAGGCAGACCTGACTGTGGACAATACACCGTCGCCGTATTAACATAAGGATATGCAGATTTACCCGTTAAAATTTGGTCCGATATACAAGAAGCGCATCTGGGGCGGCATAATGCTTCGCGAGGTGTTCGGCAGGCAAACCCCGAAAGGTAAAAGAATCGGCGAAAGCTGGGAGCTGGCGGATTTACCCGACGACAAATCGAAAATCGTCAACGGCGAGCTGTCCGGGCTGACGTTAGCCGAGGCAATCGGCAAATGCCCGGAAAAGATAACGGGGCGCAAGGACTTTTCGCTGCCGTTTCCGCTGCTGATAAAATTCCTTGACTGCGGCGACGTGCTAAGCGTTCAGGTTCACCCGGACAGGGAAACCTGCAGCCGCTTAGGCAAAGGAGATTTCAAGGCGGAATGCTGGTATATAATCCAGGCGCAGCCGGGAGCGGTGATATATAAGGGATTGAAAAAGGGCGTAACGAAAGAAAAATTCGAACGGGCAATCAACGATGGCACCGTTGAAAAAATGTTAAATAAAGTTGAGGTGAAGGCGGGCGAATGCCATTACCTGCCGGCCGGGACGGCCCACGCGATTGGGACGGGATTATTGATAGCCGAAATTCAGACGCCTTCGGATACAACTTTTCGTGTTTTTGACTGGAACCGGCTTGACGAGAAAGGCAAGCCCAGACCGCTCCATATTGACGAGGCGCTCGAAAGCATTCATTTTGATTCCTCCGGCGACAACCTTTCAGTAACCACGGTCGGCCGGCTGGTTGACTGCGAGTTTTTCAAAGTTGACAAGGGCCATCAGGCAAGGAATTGTGAGGTGCTGATTTCTGCGGGGAAAATGAAAACGCTGATTATACTCAGCGGATTCGGGACAATAGTAAACGAGCAAACGACCGTCGAGTTCAGGGCGGGTGAAACGATTTTGATGCCGGCCGCATACGAAGGCGTAATGCGGTTTGCCGGTGAGAGCGAATATTTAACCGTGACAATTTGAGGAACGGCGGGGCAAACCCCGCATTGCGATTAGGAAAAAGAAATTGCTGAAGCCGAGTGAAAATCCGCCGATACGGTGGCCTGAAGGAGCACCGATTCGTGATTTCGCGGGGCAATGGTGGGTCGCGCACACCAAAAGCAGAAACGAAAAGGCCCTGGCCGACGACCTTGTCGTCAAAGGTGTGAGCTATTTTTTGCCGATGAACTGGAAGGTCAGGAAAATTCGCGGCAGGACGATTAAGTCGCTTTTGCCGCTGTTTAGCGGATATTTGTTTTTCTGCGGCGAGGAACGACATCGCCTCGAGGTTTTGCGGACCAACCGCGTTGCCAACCTCATAGAGGTAAAAGACCAGCAGCGCCTCGTTGCGGAGCTGTCGCAGATAGAGCAGGCGATTTCAGCGGGCGTGAATTTGACGCAGCATAATTATATCAAAACCGGTCGGCGCGTTCGGGTAATAGGCGGCGCCCTGGCAGGTTTGCAGGGGATAGTCGAGAAGACAAGAAATGAGATGCGCCTCGTGCTTCAGGTTGATATGTTAGGACAGGCGGCAAGCGTGGAAATAGACGCCGATATGATTGAGCCGGTCGAAGAAAACGAAATGCATTAAGCCAAAAAGGAGCAAAAACAGATGAAGGTTTGCGTGGTCGGGATAGGATACGTGGGTCTTGTAACGGCCGGATGCCTGGCCGAGGCAGGTAACAACGTGATTTGCGTTGACAAAGACGGGACAAAGATAGAGGGTTTGAAAAAAGGCGTTATACCGATTTACGAGCCGGGGCTTGCCGAAATAGTGCAGCACAATGAAAAACTCAAACGGCTCGAGTTTAAGACGGACCTGAAATACGGTGTGGACAATAGCTCGATTATATTTTTAGCTGTCGGAACGCCGCCTATGGCGGATGGCTCCGCGGATATATCAGCCATTCTTGAGGTTACGGGCGATATAGCCGCAATAATGACTGACTATCGGATTATCGTCACAAAAAGCACCGTCCCAATCGGCACACACAAAAAGGCGATTAAATTGATAAAATCAAAAACGGACAAACCTTTTGACTACGTCAGCAATCCCGAGTTTTTGAAAGAGGGCTCGGCCATCGAGGACTTTATGAGCCCCGACCGCATAATCATCGGGACTGACAGCCAGCAGGCGCGTGAGATGATGAAGCAAATCTACGGCCCGTTTATGCGAAAGGGCAACCGGCTCATATTTATGGACGCCGCTTCGGCGGAGATGACCAAATACGCCGCCAACGTTATGCTGGCGACGCGGATATCGTTTATGAACGAAATTGCCGCCCTGTGCGAAAAAATGGGTGCAGACATCGAGGCGGTTCGCCAGGGAATCGGCAGCGACACCAGAATAGGAAGGGCCTTTCTCTTTACGGGCGTGGGTTTCGGCGGAAGCTGTTTTCCAAAAGACATACGGGCGCTGATTCACACCGGCGAGATTGAAAAAAGTGAAATGAAAATCGGCAAAGCCGCCTGGCTTGCCAACGTCGCCTCGCAGGAAAGGTTCGCCCGCAGAATCATCGAATATTTCGGCAAAAAGACCAAAAACCCGATATTAGGGGTTTGGGGTCTGGCTTTCAAAGCCAAAACCGACGATATTCGCGAGTCGCCGGCTATAAACTGCATAAGGAAGCTATCGGAGCACGGGATGAAAATAAAGGCATACGACCCCGAGGCGGCTCAGAACGCGAAGGCAGCCCTGGGGGCCAGGATGGAAATATTCGAGAACGGCTACGACGCAATCGAAGGCGCGGACGCCCTTGTGATTTTGACCGACTGGCAGGAGTTCAGGAACCCGGATTTCGAGCTAATCGCAAAAAAATTGAAAAAACCCGTTATTTTCGACGGCCGAAACCTGCTTGACCTCGACGTCGTCCGGAAAGCAGGATTCGAATATTACAGCATCGGAAGACCCGCGGTGAAGTGAAGTGGGAAAGTAGAATTCACTATGAATACAGCCATAAAAGCCATAGGAACGTTTATCGTCTGTATGGGACTGGTTTACCTGTTTAAGCCGGCGATACCGCGGGCGATAATGAGATTTTTCCTGAAGGGCATCTGGCTGTATTTCGCGGCGTTGGTAAGATTTGCTTTGGCGATAGTATTTTTCTTAGGGGCCAGAGAGTGTGAATTTCCACGGCTCATTTTTCTATTCGGGCTGATAATGCTCGTATCGGGATTACTGATTTTCATCTTAGGACTTCAAAAAGGCAAAGAGATACTGGGCTGGTTCCTCGAACAACCGGTTTTTATGCAAAGGATTCTAGCGCTAATTGTTCTGGCGACTGGACTTATTATTGTTATTGCGGCATAGGTTTTAGCCAATGAAAGCGATAGTAACCGGGGCGGCTGGATTTATCGGGTCGCATTTATGTGAACGGCTGTTGACCGACGGCTGGAGCATTATCGGGATTGACAATTTCGACGAGTTTTACGACCCGAAAATCAAACGCGACAATATCAAAACCTGCCTGCAGAACAAGCGATTTCAGTTAGTCGAGGCGGATATTCGTGACGCTGAATCGATGAACAGAACGGCTGGCCAGGGAGTGGATATTATAATTCACCTCGCCGCAAAGGCGGGCGTCCGGCCTTCGATTGAGCAGCCGCTCGCTTACGCCGACGTGAACGTAAACGGAACAATGACACTCCTGGAAGCAGCAAAAAAGAACCGAATACAGAAATTCATTTTCGCCTCAAGCTCCAGCGTTTACGGCAACAACAAAAAGGTCCCCTTTTCAGAAGACGATAACGTCGATTTCCCCATTTCGCCATACGCCGCGACGAAAAAGGCCGGCGAGCTGATTTGCCATACTTACCATCACCTTTACGGGATTTCGCTGACGTGCCTGCGGTTTTTCACGGTTTACGGACCCCGGCAAAGGCCGGATCTGGCCATTCACAAGTTTGCCCGGCTTATCGAGGCAGGCAAACCCATCCCGGTTTACGGCGACGGCAGTATGATGAGGGATTTTACCTATATTAACGATATTATCGACGGCACTATGGCGAGCATTAAAAAATGCGACGGCTGCCATATTTACAATTTAGGCGAATCAAGGCCGCTCAGCGTCAAGGACTTGATTATCGAGATTGAAAAGGCCCTCGGCAAAAAGGCGGTCATTGAATATTTGCCGATGCAGCCGGGAGACGTTGATAAAACATACGCTGACGTTACCAAAGCCGGCAGGGATTTGGGATATTCGCCGAATACGCATATTAGCGATGGCCTAAAGCGTTTCGTCGAGTGGCTTCGCAGGGAAAACCCTCGTAAATAAAGGACGGTCCACGCTGGATTTATCTTACTTTATGGACGTTTTTTTTGAAAATTCAACTCCATTCTGCTATAATACAATATAACCGTTGATTTTTAGTGTTTTGGAGGACGGTGTGAGACGAAACTCTAATATATTAGAGGTATGGGGGGTGTTTGTTGCAATATTTTTTTGCAACATTACGGCATCAGATGTCTATGCCCTCAAGGAATCAACCGGCCCGGGCGGCTCAAACGCAATAGCGGTGCATAATCTCGGCCAGACAGGCCAGGACGTCAACATTGGGGTGATACTGAGCAGGAGCGTCAGGACCACCCACGAGGCATTCAAGGACGCCAACGGGGTTTCACACGCCTTTAATCTCGATTTTACCGGCGACGGCAACTCAATATTCTGGCACGATACGCAATTAGTGGGGCCTATATCGAGCAGAGGAGGCGTTTCGCACCCCAACGACATCGGCGTCGCGCCGGGGGCGGATATTTATTGCGCAAGGGTCGTGGACGACAACAACAGCGTTTCATGGAGCAACTTTAATAACGCACTGACCGAACTTGTCATAAATCAGCAATGCCGGGCTATCGTTACCGGCTTCCAGATTGACGGCTTATCTGCGGATGGTCAAAGCCCCTGGACAATGTTGTATGATTATTATGCTTATGAAAACAACGTTATTTTCGCAAACGCTGCCGGAAACATATATCCCGAAATAACCATATTCGGCGACGCCTATAACGGCATTACAACGGGAGGGCTTCGACTAAACGACCTGAATAATCCATACGATTATCGAATGGTCGGGTCCGTCAGCAATCCCGGGCCGACGGTTGACGGCAGGCGAAAACCGGATATAACAGCCCCCTCGCAACAACAGATGACGCCGACGTCGAGCTCCGATACCGACTGGAGGAACTCAGGAACCTCAGGCGGCGAAACAAGCTACTCAATGCCGCATACGGCGGGCGCTGCCGCCTTATTGCTGGGGCTTGCCGACGACACGGAAGACCCCAACGACAATCGCAGCGTTGTCATAAAAGCCGTTTTAGTCAATACCGCTATGCCAAATATCAACGACAAGGCAGGCGCATCCACTAATCCCGCCGATTCAAACAATACCTGGCACAGGGACCGCGGCTACGGCCGGCTTGATGTTCTCAGGGCGTATCTGTTGCTCGATACAAACGAGATTAAGCCGAATACTTTAATTTTACAGGACAGGGGTTGGGTATTTGGCCGGCTTGAACCGGACCAAAACGACGTATTCACAATCAGTGTAACCGAAAGATTCAGATTATCAGGAACGCTTACCTGGCATCGAAGAATCCTGTGGACCGACAAGAATCCAATCGGCGTTCTTGAATCGGACGAATTAACGGTTTATTTGGCCGACCTCGATATGATTTTATATGCCCCCGGCGAGCCAAACCCGATTTTCAGCACAGATGTTCCCGACTTTGACCCGAATAACCTTGAAAAATGCGATTTGCTGCTCGAATCGCCGGGCGATTATACACTCGTGATTGAAAACGACTCCGCCAACGGCGAATCGGCCGATTACGGCTTCGCCTTTGAGCTGCATCCCGTCCCGGCAGGCGACCTGCCGCCATACGATTACGCCGTGGATTTTAACGATTTATCAACGCTCGCCTCCGCCTGGCTTATAGAAGATTCACCCCTCGATTTACTGTTATCTGCCAATGGCATAATTGACTTTGCCGACTTCACAAAATTAGCCGAGTCCTGGCTGCAAATAGACCCATTCTATTATCAATATTGATTTCGCTGTTAACCAATGAAAAAGGCGCCGAGCTGGTAAACCACAAGTGTAACGGCATAGGCGAGTGCGGTAAGGGAGATAAACTGAAATGCAGCCCATCGCCAGGAGCCGGTTTCGGAACGTGTAACCGCGACAGTTGCAAAACAAGGAGAGCTAATAAGGCAAAAAAGCATTATGCAAAAGCCAGCCAGAGGTGTATAGTCGGCCTGCAGATGAGAGCGGAGCGTTGGAGCCGTAGAAGATTCGTCGCGGCTGGAGACGGCGTAAATGATGCTTAATTGCGAGACGAACAATTCTTTAGCGGCTGTTGCGCCGATTAACGCTGAGCCGATTTTCCAGTCGAAACCGAGCGGCCTTATAGCCGGCTCAATCGCCCGGCCAAGCCGGCCGATTATGGAATTCGCCAGTTGCGCCTGCTGAACCTGCTCGACCGACTTTCCTGTTAAGGACTCATCTTCGACCCTCGGATAATTCATAGCGGCCCAGAGAACGATGGAAAAGACGAGGATAACTGTGCCTGCCTTTTTGAGGTAGAGCCAGCCGCGAATCCACGTATGATTGAGGATTGATTTAAGCGTAGGAACGCGGTACGGAGGCAGTTCCATAACAAAAGGTGTGGTTTCGCCGCGAAAAACGGTGAAACGCAAAACCTTAGCGGCGACAACGGCCAGAATGATACCAATGAGATAAATGAGCCACAAAACCGGCCCTCTCCAGTTTTGCCGGAAAAACGCGGGTATAAGCAGGCCGTAGATTGTCAGACGTGCGCCGCAGCTCATCAGAGGCAAAACCATAATCGTGGTAAAGCGGTTGCGTTTGTCTTCGAGGATGCGCGTGGCCATAATGGCCGGGACCGAACAGCCGAAGCCGATGAGCATAGGGATAAAGCTTTTGCCGTGCAAACCGATTTTGTGCATCAGGCGGTCCATAACGAAGGCGGCTCGCGCCATATAGCCGGAATCCTCGAGGACCGCTATCGCCAGAAACAAAATGAGGATATTAGGCACAAAGACAAGTATGCCTCCGACGCCCGGTATAACGCCGTCGATTAGCAGTGAACGCAACCAGTTGACGACATCGGCCGGCCAGAGAGCGGCAATGAAGCCGGCAAGCCAGCCAAAGAACTGTTCGAGCCAGGCCATTGGGAAAGCCGCGACCGTGAATGTCAGATAGAAAACCAGATACATAAGCAACAGGAATATGGGCAGGCCGAGAACGCGATGCGTGAGAACAACATCGGCCAGGTCGCTTGTGGTGTGGCGAAGCTCAACGGTGGCTTTAACGGCTTCCTGGCAGGCGCCTGAAATAAAACCATAGCGTTTGTCCGCTATAACCGTTTCGGGGTCGTCGCGGAAAATCCGTTTCAGGCGGACGACCTCCCCGTCGAGGACGCCGCGAAGCGGCGAATCGCTGATTTTCGTCAGCATTTCATTATCCTGTTCGAGCAGTTTAATCGCCGCCCAGCGAGAGCCATACCTGGAGGCAATTTCGGGATGGCCGGAACGAATGGCGGATTCGATTCTTTTCAGGGACTTTTCAATTTCATCGCCGTAGATTATACGATGTGTTCGCGGCTTTCTATCCGCGCCTGCGACGGCGATGATTGCATCGAGAAGCGCAAGCCGACCTTCGGCTTTATTGCCGACGGTTGAAACAACAGGCGCTTCGAGAAGAGTCGAAAGCCGGCCGTTATCGAAAACAACCCCCCGCCTCCGTGCAATATCACTCATATTGAAGGCAAGAACGAAGGGGACGTCGATTTCAATCAACTGGGTGGTCAGATACAAATTGCGTTCAACGTTTGAGCAATCGATAACGTCCACGACGACGTCCGGCTTTTCGTTTATAATGTAGTTTCGCGCAACAAGCTCCTCTTCAGAGAAGGCCGTCAGGCCGTAGGCGCCGGGCAGGTCAACGAAAGTTATGCGAAAATCTTTGTATGTGCAGTGCGCCTGTTTTGTTTCAACGGTCGTTCCGGGGTAATTGGCTACCTGTTGGCTGGCGCCGGTAAGCATATTAAAAATACTCGTCTTGCCGCTGTTGGGATTACCGGCAAGAGCGACGGTTATTTTTTTTTGCCTCTCAATCGTCATTTTTTGATGTTTATATGTTAGGCAAACCTAACTTATGTGTAAAAAAATACAGTTTAGCCGGACAGGGTTACCATAATTTTGTCTGCGACCCCCCGGCCCAGCGCCATTCTCGAATTTTTAACGCTTATTACAAAGGGGCCGGACCCGTCGTTTCTTACAATCCTGATTTGAGTTCCCGTAAACAGGCCCATTGAAATCAGGCGGTTTCTGAGGCCGCGACCGGCGTCAACGCCGACTACACTGACAAGAAATCCCTCGCCAACCTTCGAAAGCGGTATCGCGTTTTTAGTTTCCATAGCTACTTTCCCGCCCTGCCGGCGGCCGAGAATCTTTTCAGAAGATGCATAATATCTTCGCCTTTCTTCGCCCGGGTTTTTGCGAAATTCGTAAAATGGCTCATTTTCGACACGATAGACACATCAAGCAGGTGCTCGGCCTTGCAGGCGGCATCCTGCGCCGCGGGTCCGTCAACCCCCAGGATTTCTGTAAGAAAGGACTTGATTATGTCGTGCTTTTTTGCGACTTTCATCGCCAGGACAGCGCCCGATGTGGTTAGCGTAACACAGCCGTACGGCTTGTAATTGACCAGCCCTTTTTTGGCAAGCTGTCTCAACGCACCCGTAACGGACGGTTTCGCCACTTCGAGGGTCGCGGCTATATCCCTGCTTCGGGCGATGCCCGAAGGGTCGGCCACGTTCAGGATGGCCTCAAGGTAATCTTCCATCGAAGGGCTCAAGTTGTAGTTCTTACGAACAGCCATTGTTAGGTTCACCTAACTTTATTATCGACGGGCCGATTTATTTTGTCAAATATATTTTCGTAAAATTAACAATATTGCTTTCGGCCGGTTTTTTACGTAGTGTATATGGTTTAAGGTGCAAAATTGAAAGGGATAGCTTATGGCGCCAAAGGGGAACCAACGGGGACTGGGCCTCGGCATAACCGCCCTGGCGCTGGGAATAGCGGGGCTTTTGTCTTCCGTATTTGTTATCGGCTCGATTTTCGCCCTGGCAGGCGTGATAATAGCGATTATTCACCTGGCTAATCGCTTCCCTCACAGGGGTTTTTCAATATCGGGTTTTGTGCTTTCGCTCATCGCAATTTTGGCAAGCGCCGGCTTCTTTATGCTGTACGCAGGCAAAAATCTCGAAGGTTTCGGAGCAGCATTTCCCGCCTATAAAGGCAAGCCCGCCCCCGATATGACCCTGAAAACAATTGACGGCGAGGAAATCAAGCTGTCGAATCTTAAAGGCAAACGTGTTCTTCTCGATTTCTGGGCTACCTGGTGCCCGCCGTGCAGGAGGACAATTCCGCACCTGATAGAACTGCGAAAAACAACCAGCGCAAACGACCTTGTCATAATAGGCATTTCCGACGAATCGCCGAATACCATTCGCAAGTTCAGGCAGACAATGAAAGTAAACTACCCCCTCGCTACTGTGGGCCGGGATACATACCTGCCAAAACCCTTCAGCGATGTTTCTTCAATTCCGACGTTCTTCATAATCGACGCCAACGGTGTAATCGAAAATGCGAGAATAGGCGGTATGTCGTTCGAGCAGTTCAAAAAATTTGCCTTCGGACCTTCAACAGCCGAATAATCGGTCGATTGAACGTCAAACTTAAAACCTCATTGACTCGGCAAAGACCATCTGGAAATCCGGCTCATTGGCGATTTCGACGTATTCGATTTTCTTGGCAAGCTGTTCGGCTAAACTCCTCCAATGAGAGCTGACCAGCGCCATTTGTGCCCCCGACGACGCGGCGTTGCCGACCGACTGAATTCGCTCAGCCGGCACGTCAGGGAGCATCCCGATACGAAGGGCCGATTCCGGACGAATGAAATTACCGAACGCCCCGGCCAGATATATATGCTTTATATCGCCGTCGGTTATCGATAACCGGTTCTCAAGCAGGCGGATTCCGGCCCGTATAGCCGCCTTGGCAAGCTGAACCTCGCGAATATCTTTTTGAGTCAGATACACGCTCGCCCCACCCCTCGCGTCGCGGGCAAGGATAAACTCCTGACCGGCCAGACGCCCCGTCGGGTCAATAACGCCCAAATCGAGAAGCACGGCTATCGCGTCAATAAGACCTGAACCGCATATAGAACTCGCGGCCAGCCCCCCTATCACGTCAATATCAACGTCGTTTCCAGCAACTACAACCGCCTCAATCGCCCCATCGACGGCCCGCGAGCCACAGGCGATTCTCGCCCCCTCGAAGGCAGGCCCGGCCGCACAGCTTGCCGCCAGCAGCTTGTCTTTAGTGCCTAATACGACCTCGCCGTTTGTGCCGATGTCGATTGCCAGCGTGATTTCCTCCGCCGAATCAACGGCGGTTGCCAGCGCTACCGCGGTGGTATCAGCGCCGACAAAACCAGCGATATTCGCCAGCGTATGGACGTTGCCTTGCGGATTTATATCGAGGCCGACATCCGAAGGCCTTAAATCACGGGCTTCGAGCGCAAACGCCTTATAAGGCGCCTGACCAAGCTGGCTCACAGGCAATCGCAGAAAAATATGATTCATCGCGGTATTACCCACGACACAGACCTCGTATATGTCCTGCGGCCTGTTTCCTGACGCCGCACAGCAATCACCAATAAGGCGGTTCAGGCAACTGACAATTATTTGATTCAGCTCGCCCAGCTTATCTTCGTTCTGGGCGTATCCAATTCTCGATATGACATCATCGCCAAACCTGGTCTGCGGATTGACATCGGCAGCGGTTGTAATAACCCGGCCGGCTTTCATATCGATTAGTTTGGCAACTACGGTGGTCGTTCCGATATCGACGCTCAAGCCGAGAACCGGGCAATTCCCGGCAACAGGCAGGTAATTTTTGTAAATATCCGGCTCAAGAGCGCCGGCCCGGCTGACCCCTTCGGTCAGGATTTTATTCTCGACGAACCTCGACCCCTGAGGAACAAAAACCGTAATATCGCCTGATATTCGGTATTGACAGGCAAGAACCGGCAGATTCTGCGGGCCGATATTTACGGAACATTTGCCGCAGACGCCCTTTTGGCCGCAAACGGTATTGAGGACAATACCAGCAAGGCCCGCGGCCTCGACGAGATTGGCGCCCTCATGAACGGACGCCTGTTTGCCTTCGGGCAGAAAGGTTACGGTGTAATGCTTCATTATCCAAAACGTTGATAACGAGTTAAACGCCTAAAATAGAGCGCCGCTACCAGCTTATTTTATGGCGTATTTTCCACTTCTGGTGGCGCTTTTTACTGCCGATTTTGCGCCTTCGTCTCGGTTTTCCCATATTTTACTCCGTCAATCGAAACCCGGGTTATATAAAATAATTTTCTCATTTCATCAGTATTGTGTTATTATAGATAAAAAGCCGGCAAGTTAAAGGATAAATTACCCGCCGGCGTATATTTTGGGGGAACCGAAGATGATTCAATGCGTTCAGTGTGAGCTGTGCGAAATAGGACCTGACGGCAGACGCGTCTTCAAGTGCGACCCGTTTTCGAATATCAAGGAGCCCGAGTGCATCGCCAAATGGCAGTTGATTCGCCTCGATATGCTACTGGCAAGCTACCAGGGTATGCTGCGATGGCAAAAAGAGATGGAGCCGATGCAGCGAAAAATGATGAAATACGTCGAAAGGGAAATGACCGACATCGACGAAAGCGAAAAGTGGAAAATCGACGAGGATGAACCGGAGGAGAAACCGGACAATGGGGAACAATTGTCCGATGACGGCACAGACAAACTCGGATTGTGAGATTATAACTGCGGTTCAGGAGCGCGAGGACGGTTCTTCGAATCGCAGGCCGCAGGTGTCGGTGGTGATGTGCTCGGAGGGGGTGCGGGGATATTTTCGGCAGTTTAAGGGGCGGACGGGATAAATTAAACACAATGCCTTGCCCTCGGCGTCAAAGCGAAGCCAGGGGCACACATTAGGCAATTTGCAGCAGGCGCCGCAACGATTGCATTGGCCTCGACGGCTTTTATCGACGGGCAAAAAAGCGGTGAAAGTCCGCTTCAGCTTTGCGCCCCAGGTGTTTTTGAGGGATAGTATTTCTTTAATTTCAGCCATAATCAGGGTATAAAGATAGCCATCGGGCTGAGAAATTGCAATAAAAAGACGCTCCCCTGCGTCTTAACTTATGAAAAATGGCTGAGTATGACACAACAGGACTTAGAGCGAATTATTATCGGGTGCAGGAATGGCGACCAGGCCAGTTTTTCGCAGCTCATTGATATTTACGGCAAACGATGTTTTGGCTATTTTTACCGCCTGACCGGCAATAAAGAAACAAGCGAAGATTTACTCAGCGAGCTATTTGTCAAACTGGTTGAGAAAATCGGCTCTTACAGGGGCGGCTCCTTTGATGGCTGGATATTCACTATGGCGTCGAACATCTTTCACGACCACCTGCGATTCAAGCAAAGGCAGACGCACCTGCTCGACGAGCACAGACGCCGGCTGGAATTCGGGCCAAAAGTCGTTGATGACCGGCCCGACAACGACGAGCTGCAAATCGCTCTTGGGCAGCTGGATGAAGACGTCCGCGAGCTGGTTATGCTGAGGTTTTTTTCGCAATTGTCGTTTAAGGAAATATCGCAAATACGCTCGGAGCCGATTGGGACTGTCCTCTCGAAAGTGCACCGGGGATTAAAACGGCTGAGAGAGCTGATGGGGGATGCAACGAACTATGAGTAATACGGATAAAGAAAATTTGACCCGGCTTTTTGAGGCGTTTTCGGACGCCGATTCCGCAAGGCAGGCCGCACGGGATATCGAAAATGGCGATAAGCTATTTAACGCCTTCCCTGCGCCACAGCTTAGCGACGAAGCAATTGAAAAGGTAAAAGCGAGGGTATCGCTGGCGTTAAAACGCAGGCGAATTGTCTCGATACAGTGGAAGGTCTTGTCGGCGGCGGGCGTGGCGGCAGTTATCGTTATCGGCATTTTATTGTCTTCGAAGTTTACCAACCCGGCAGTCGAAGCCCGCAGGCCCGCGATATACACCGCAGGCATACCGGGCAGGATTTGGGAAGGCAGCGACATTATCGCCGACGACGCCGATTTTGCGGTTCTGGCAGCGGAAATTGAAACTATTAAAAACACCCTGGCAGGCGTGCAGGTAAGCGATAACGACGAGAACGGCGATTCGGCCGTCGGCGATTTGGAAATGGAACTGATAGAAATCAGCGGCGATATATGGAAAGGATAAGATTATGAGAAGCGCTTTGTTAAAAACACTATTGGCGGCGTGCCTGATTTTGGCGCTGGCCGGCGCGGGCACAATTGCCTTTGCCGGGGAGATGGAAAAGGAAGAGCAGATAACATCTCCGCCCCCGCCTGTTCCGGAAGAAAATCCGCCTGAAAGGCGTTTTCAGCCCAGGGCCGAACACATCGAGAGGATTCTTGCGGAAATAAAAGAGGAAAACCCCGGGAAGGCAGAGGAATTAATTCAACTGCGTGATAAAGACCCCAATGCCTTTCGACTGGAGATTCGCAAGGCAACGCGGGAAAAGTTTCGCAGAGGTATGAAGGAGCAAATGGGTGAAATGCCAATGCGACAACGCGGGTCGGAAGCATTGATGAAAACGAGAGGATTACAGGGTGAAAATCACTGGATAGGCAGGGGCGGCCCTGGAATGATGCAGGAATGGATGAAAGATAAACACGTAGAATATACTATATGGCTCGCAAAGAATTACCCCGATGAGGCGGCCAAACTGAATGACCTTCAGGAGAAAAATCCCGAACAGTATATGAGAGCCGTTGTAGCCAGCGGAAGAAAATACTGGCCGATTTTCCAGGCATCCAGGGACAATCCACAGCTTGCGTCGGTCTTGAAAGAACAGCTTGCCTTGAGGGAACAACGGGCAGAACTTATAAAGCAGGTTAAGGCGACCACTGACGAAAAGGAAAAAGAGCTCCTTACCGCGGACCTTGAAAAGATTGTGGCCCAGTCATTCGATTTGATTGTCAAACGAAAAGAAATCGCCTGCGAGGATATATCAAACCGGCTGGCCGAATTGACCAGAGAGCTTGACCACAAGAAGACAGAGATTGAAAAGTGGAAAACACAGGGATTCAAGAACGAAAAGGTCAAACAGCGAATCAACGAGCTTCTCAGCGAAAAGGAAAGGTTCGAATGGGATTAAGCTGATTGCGGATTTCTGATTGTAGATTTCTGATTTAACGAGGCCTTGCAGAATATCGCGGGGCCTTGATTTTTTATGAATTTATGGGATTCTATAACTCCTTGAATAACCAAAATCCTCTTTTTTGCTTGCATTTGGACGACTATCAGTATAAAATTGAAAACAACTAAAACATTAGTTTTGGGGGAACAAGGAGTAGGACAATGAAACACGTCATATTAGTCATTGCGGCTATCATGGCCGCTGTTACCTGCCAGGCCGGAACCATTTACGTAAACGCCAACGGCTCAGGAGATTACCCCACAATACAGGACGCCGTCAATAATGCCAACCACGGCGATGTTATAATCCTTCACCCGGGCACTTATACCGGCTATGGCAATCGAGACATCGATTTCTCAGGCAAGGCCATAACCATTCAGAGCACTGACCCGGATGACCCAAATATAGTTTCGGCGACAATTATTGACTGCCAATCCCAGAAAAGCGATATACACCCTAACCCTCACAGAGGTTTTGTTTTTGACAACAACGAAATGCCGGATTCCGTTCTCTCCGGCCTAACAATTACCAACGGCTGGGGAGGTGAACATCTATTCGAAAAATCCCCTGCAGGCATTTATTTTGCAGGAGGAGGCATACTGTGCAAAAACTCAAGTCCCACTATTATTCGCTGTCGTGTAATAAGTAATACAGCTATAGATTTAGGAGGCGGAATCTGCTATTGGGGAGGCAGACCGATCATTTCACAATGTATAATAAGTAATAATACTACATGCGATTACCTCTTGACAGGAGGTATTGGCAGAGGCGGTGGCATCTACGGTTTTGGAGAAGGCACTATTGTGAATTGCACCGTTACTGAAAATGAGGCAATAACAGCAGGCGGAGGAATATACTGTATCGATTCAAAAGTATCAAATTGCACAATCAAAAACAATACTCTTACGGGCACTACATCCTCATCCCCTGGCCTACCTCCTCGACCAGGGTATGTAATTCCAGGATATAATGTCTACGGAGGTGGAATATATTGTAGCGGAAACACTCAAATTGTAAATTGTATCATAAGAGAAAACATCGCAACCGCCGGCCCTATTAGAACTCCATCCATTCCTTTAGTGGCCTGCTCTGCACATGGCGGAGGAGTATTTGTACTAGGAAGGCCTGCACCCTCGAAAGTTACAATTACTAACTGTACTATAAGAGAAAATTCATGCGAGGGTGGCTTTGGGACTATGAATAGATATTTAGGGTCTGGAAGATGGGAGGTGTTTTTTGGAACTGGCGGTGATGGTCTTGGCGGAGGGGTACATTGCGATCCATGCGAAGCGTTATCAATATCAATTGCAAACTGCCTGATTGTTGCAAACAAGAGTAAAGGCGGCCAGGGCGGATATACGAATTATCCAGATGGTAACGGTTTCGGTGGAGGCGTATATTGTAGCGGCGCGGTAATCAAAGGAACAACATTTCACGCAAATGAAGCTATGGACGGAGCAGGGATATATGGCAGCCCTGCGGTAAATAACTGCATTCTCTGGGACGTAGTTGAACAAAATTCCTTACCCATCAATGAAATAAGCGGCGAAGCCGCCGTTCAATATAGTAACGTAAAAAATGGTTACCCCGGACTGGGTAATATAGATTCTGACCCCTGCTTTGTCAGCCCTGGTAATTGGATCTCAATCCCCATACCTCCATTTCCTAATCCTCGCCCTTTTCCGCCTCTGCCTCCACCCGATCTCATTTGGATGATGGGGGATTATCATCTCCTGCCGGATTCGCCTTGTATTGATACCGGTGACCCGAACTATGAGCCAACCGAAGTAGAGACCGACCTTGATGGGAATAGACGAGTGGCGGCAGGCAGAATTGATATGGGTGCTTATGAGTATCCAAATGCGATTCCGGTTGCCGATGCCGGGCCGAATCAGGTTGCGTACGCCTGGCTTGATGGGCCGCGGAGGTCACATTAGACGGTAGCGCCTCTTATGATGAAGATGGCGATGAGCTGACCTACCTGTGGAACTGGGCAATCAACGGAAACATATACGAAGCCGACGGCGTAAATCCCACAATTGAACTGCCAGTCGGCGAACACCAAATCGAGCTTATAGTCAACGACGGCTTTGAGGATTCCGAGCCAAACTATACCACAGTAACCGTTATTGGGCCGATTAAAGGAACACTTTGGATAACACCGCAAATGGTAATCTCAAGGCAATGCCCGCAGCGGCGAATAATGGCCACACTTCGGCTGCCGTCTGGTATTACCAAAGACCAGATAGACGGCTCTGAAAAATTAACGCTATACCCCGGGGGAATCGAGGCGGTCAACCAGTTTGTTTTGCCTTCCTATGCTTACGGCGTCAAAAGTTCAGTCGTATTTGCTTACTTCGACAAAGATGATGTCCTCGATGCCATCGGCGGAAACAGGTTTGTAAGAGTTTATGCGGTCGGAAAGCTCAAGACGGGCCAATTCTACTATGGCTCAAATACGATAAGAATCTTCAACCCGGGACGCTGGCCCCGATGGGGTAATTTCAGGCAGTGGTTTGGCCACTGGAACCGGCATCACCCCTGCATACAAAATAGACGATAGCTGACGGATAATTTTTGATTGATTATTTTACGCGGCCTTGTCCCGCCGTTTTGCTTCGCAAAATCGAAGCAGCGGGGGCAAGGCCGTGTTGTTTTAGAACCTTATGCGGGATTGTTCCAGCTTCGTGGCCTTTTTTAACGCGCGCTTTTCGGATAACGTCAGCGAATGCAGGCCGTGGTCGTGGACTTTTTTAAGGATACGGTCAACCTCGATTCGCAGTTTTCGCTCCGACTCGATTGACCTGCCCCACCGGCCGGCCTTGAAGCGAAGCTTTAGCGAGGTTCGCCAGGACTGCGAAAAAACGTAGAATGCCCCCGCGGCGACACCCGCCAGGTGGCACGCCTCCCCGCCGACGTTTGCCCCCCTCGAAAAAATTGTAACTACCGAATACAGGATGAAAAGTATCGCCGCTACCCTGATTGGCACAGGGAAGAAAAAGAGAAAGACGACTATCTGCGGAAATAATATGGCGCAGGCGGTAAAAACGCCGAGCACCGCGCCCGACGCTCCTATCATAGGCAGCGGGGCCAGGTAACCGATTGATACCAGGATAATGTAAAATATTCCTCCCGCTACTCCGCAGGAAAGGTAAAACGTCAGGAATTTCCTGCTGCCCCAGCGCCGCTCCAGCGCCGGCCCGAGGAAAAACAGGCCGAGCATATTGAAAAAAATATGAAAGATACCACCGTGCAGAAATTGATAAGTAATCAGTCGCCATAATTGTAACGTCAGCGCTGTCGTTGCCGGATAGAGAGCGAATAACCTTATGAGCAATGTCTGGCCTGATTGCGTCGGGCCGGACGCGATAAACCCGATAAGGTAAACTGCGACGTTGGCTATCAGGAGACCCTTGACCGCCGGCGTTATCGAAGGAAACCCGAGGCGCATTTGCGGCGAGAACGGCGAAGGCCGCTCTCTATCCTGCTGGGTGTAATCCCTGTCGTAAAGCCCCATTATGCTTCTCCTGAGAAACAACTTAAGATATTATATCAGAAACTTTGAGGATTGTTCGGGAAAAATGACCACTCAGGACGTTTTTCGGCTTCGCTGTGATGCCGTTTTATCAGCGGGGATTTTTTGAAAAACGCTCATCAGTATTAAGCCGATTATAACCATATAAATCGCGATGTTCTGCGAAATGGTGCCGCCCTTGTAAATTATCCACCACCCGGTCTCAAATGGATTATCGTCACGTAAAAATTCCTCGAAAAATCGCACTATGCCGTAAAGTATGAACATAAGTGCGAATGTTGAGCCGGTGCCTGCAAAAATCTTCCGCACACCTTCCTTATCGGCTCTTCGAGAACGCCTCCAGAAAAGGTAAAGCATCCCGGTCAAAATCGCTGCGTTCGCCGAGGCGTATAATTGAGACGGGTGAACCGCCAGGCATCGATATATCCCTGTTGTTACCTGCTGTTTTTGCTCAGTTGTCAACTGGTCGTATGGTTTAAGAACGCCCGATTCGAAAAAATCAGCCGGCAGCTTCAGTTCCGGCTCAGGCCTGTCACGCTTCGGGTCCGGCTGGACCTGGCTTTGATATGCTAATGAATTATATGGAAACCTTACCGCCCAGGGCAAATCACAGGGCTTGCCGAAACAGCAGCCGTTGAGAAAACACCCGATTTTTCC
>JAFGDN010000031.1 GCA_016932095.1 Sedimentisphaerales bacterium | reverse complement strand
CGGCAGAAGCAATAATTTTGGATGTCAATGTTTTTCCGGAACAGCCGACCATCAATGATGAGATCGCAATCATTACTTCCGGGATTACAAGCCTTGGTGGGATCCAGATAGAAGGATCTGATTTTGAAATGCAGGGAAACTCTCTGCTACTTGATATATTTATTCGCACAGGAGCTGCGACAGTGGAAATCCCATATTTATATTCGGAGAATATCGGAACATTGCCTGCTGGGTTATACGACCTTACCGTAAGAAATTTTGAAACATCGTTATACGACATTACTCACACATATACCTATTCGACGACATTTGAAGTAGTTCCTGAGCCGTCCACTCTTGTGCTGCTCAGCTTCGGATTTATACAGGTTATGAGAAGAAGACGTTAAAAAAGGCGCAAAGGTTTTGAATAATTCATTGGGAGGAAGTTCTTACCATCAATCGCTTAAAGATTCGATAGAGGCCGCTGACGCGGCGGGTAAACCCGCCAAACGAACGGTGGGCAAGTAGGAGAATAGTTGAAAAGGTGAGAAAAGTGTGAAAAGTGAGAAAGGGATTTGAGATTTAAGATTTCAGATTTGAGAGGCGTCCGCCTGCGGTGGAAAAGGTTGAGCGTTCCTCGCGCGGGCACCCCCCGGCAGAGCCGGGGGCTATATACAAACGCCCGAAGCGTGCGTTCAAAAAAGGTTAAGCATTCCTCACGCGGGCACCCCCCCGGCCACCCCCGACTACGGCATTCGAGGGCAAGGAGACCGGGGCTATATACTCCATCGACAAGGTCGAAGGTTCGGGGGTAAAATCATAATATGGCAAAGACAGTCGGGTATATGATTACGTGGACGACATACGGGACGTGGCTGCAAGGCGAAAGAAAAGGATTCGTCAAAGACGGCGAAGTTCGAGGAGAGAACATCGCTATTAAAAAAGATTGTGAAAAAAAGCTGGAACATAAGCAGGTGCGGTTAGGAAACAGAGAAAAGAAAATAGTGAAAGAGGCGATTATCGAGGCGGCGAAGAGATTCAAACAAAGGATTCTCGCGATGGCGGTGTATTCGAATCATATTCACATTGTTTGCGAATACGTTGATATTCCAATCGAGGTCATTGCGGGATATTACAAAAACGCAGGGAGAGTCGCTTTGCAAAACAGCGGATTCAAGGGTAAGGTTTGGACGGCGGGATACGACCGGAGATTCTGTTTCAGTGAAAACGAACTGAAGGCACGCATCGAATACGTCAACAGACACGGAAATAAATAAACAGATGGACCGGTTTCGACACGATTCCGACTGGGGGTAAACCCCGCCCTACAAAACTGGATTTCGCATCGAGGGTGGAATGACAGGAAGCAATCCTCACGCGGGCACCCCCAGGTAAAACCTGGGTCTAAATATAGTCCTATATAAACGGGTTTTTCAGATGTGCTAACGGTGTTTCTGATGGTTTGTAAGCGGGTTTTGGTCTTGACAATTGAGAATGAATCGGCTATAATTATTCCAACAATCAGAGAGAGCGAATGAGGAAGATTTACTTTTAATCGGCGGCGGGAAAAGTATGCTTATGCAACGTTATGCCTGGATAGCAGGTCTTTTTATTTTACTGGTAAACAAGGCAGGTTTTAGTGCGCCTGTCTCGGTTGAGCTATTCGGCCTGGTAACGGGTGTAGATGACAGGGCGGGCGTTCTTGAAGGTGCAATCGGCGTCAACGATGAAATTTTCGGTATCTATACTTACGATTCGCAAACGTTAGACAGCGAGCCGTCGAATTCGATAGGAAGCTATATTTATGACTCCGGCCCTTTCGGAATAAACCTTGAGATTGGCGGACTGGAATTTGCCAGCGATTCGATAAACCTGGATTTTTTGATAGAGGTGCGCAACGATTACTATCAAAAAGACGGTTTTCTGCTGATAAGCTCAAATAATCGGCCCTTATCGAACGGGACCGAAGTTAGTCAAATTATGTGGCAGCTTGCGGGCGACGATTCAAGTATTTTCGCGAGCGATTCTTTAATTGCGCCTGTCCCCTTATCGGACTGGGAAAGTAATGATTTTCGCATTATGTGCGGGAGGACGAGTATCCGAGGGATTATAACCGAGGCGTATATCGTTCCCGAACCGGCCTCCGTGGTAATGATTTTGTCAGGTTCATTGCTTATCGGTTTGCGACGAGAGCGAAAACAAACGGAAAAAGACGATAGGATTGGCGTGTAAACCGGCGACGATATTGCTGTTGAGCGAGGGTGTTGTTATTTTTCACCGGCGGCCTTGACAGGCAGGGGCGAGGCAACGGGCAGATAAACGGTGAAGGTGCTGCCTTTATCGTTTTCGCTTTCGACATCGATACGGCCATCGTGCCGGAGGACGACTTCTTTGACAATGGCAAGGCCGAGGCCTGTGCCCTGGATTTGCTTGCCGGGACGATGGACGCGATAAAACCGGCCGAAGATTTTCGGGAGGTCTTCTTTGGGAATGCCCATACCGTTATCGGCGACTTTGATAATAAGCTCATCGCTGGCGAACTTTACCGAGACCATAATCCGACCGCCTTCGGGCGTAAACTTGATTGCGTTATTGATTAAATTCGTAACCAACGAGTGTATTTTGTTTTCGTCGCCTAACAGTTCGGGGAGGTTGCCCGATATATCGCTCTGGAGCGTGATATTTTTTTTGCCCGCCAGATGTTCGAGGTCGGCAACCGCACGTGCGGCGACAGCGGAAACGTTGACGGGCCTGCGAATGATTTCAATGGTCCCGGATTCTATGCGTGAGATTTCAAGTATCCCGTTTATCAGGATGGTAAGACGGTCGGATTCCTCATTGATGATTTGCAGGAACTCCTTTTTTGTTTCTTCGGGCATATTTTCATCATACAGCATTGTTTCGGCGTATGCCTTGATGGAGGTCAAAGGCGTTCGCAGCTCGTGAGAAACCGACGAGATGAAGTCGGACTTCATCCTGTCAATTTCGCGCTGCTGGGAGACGTCCCTGAAGACCATAACTATGCCGGTCATCGTCCCGTCGTTCTTTCGTATGGGAGCGGCTGTGGCAGAAACGGGACATTCTCGTCCGAGCCGTGCGACGAGGATGTCATGCTCTTTGCCAGATTCGATTTTACGGGATTCGAGAACCCTATCAATGGGGCTGGCGACCGACTGCCTGCCCTGGTCGTTTATAAATTTAATTATTTCATCGATAGACCGACCCCTCACCTCTTCAAAACGCCAGCCCGTTAGCTGCTCGGCGGCCTTGTTGAGAAGCATAATTCGGTTGTCGGCATCCACGGCGACGACGGCGTCGCCCATGCTCGAAAGAGTAACGGCGAGAAGCTCTTTTTCCTCAGCGAGCTGTTCTGTGCGGTCTTTTACAAGCTCCACGAGCTTTTCATGGTATTTTTTCAGCTCGTCTTCCTGCTTTTTGTGCCGAATGGCGTTCTTGACGATTTCAGGCATAACCTTGAGATAATTCCTGGCCGGGTCCTTGATAAGATAATCTGATGCGCCGGACTTCATCGCCTTGACGGCAAGCTCTTCGCTGCCTGTTCCGGTGGTAAAAACGGCAGGGGTGTTGACAACGGAATCAAGAATATCGAAGGCGGTTCCGTCGCCGAGGAGGTAATCAACGAAAACGAGGTCGAATTTCTGGCCGCCGAGGGTCTCTTTGGCCTGTGCGGCCGACCCGGCGATAGTGTAATCGTAGGGCAGGTCCTGCTCCTTGACGGTTCGTTTGAACGCCATCTGGTCAAGGCGGTCGTCTTCCACTAAAAGGATTTTGTATCTTTTTGGAACCATTGTTCAGTTCATATTTACCGGCGATTCGCTCAGTGTCCAATACAAGTCGAGCGTCTTTACAGCTTCAACGAACTTTTTATAATCCGTGGGCTTGACAATGTAGCCGGCTACGGAAAGTTTGAAGCTTTCGAGCTTGTCCTGCTCCTGCTGGGACGTGGTGAGCACAATGACGGGAATTTGTCTAAATTCAGCGTTGCTTTTTATTATTTTCAGGAATTCGAGTCCGTTCATTTTTGGCATATTCAGGTCCAGCATGATAAGGCAGGGTTTTTCGTTATCGCTTTTGTGAAGGTATATGAGCCCGTCCTCGCCATTGGCCACATGAACCAGGGGATTCGATACCTTGATTTCGTTCATTGCACGCTGTATGGTCATCGCGTCAACGTTATCGTCTTCAAGAAGCAGAATTGGCCTGGAATTTCTCATTTTTACACTCCTCATCAGTATCTGGCATTTCGCTTAAGGTCCAATAGAGGTGGACGATTCTGACCGCCTCGACAAATTTAGTGTAATCGACCGGCTTGATGATGTATCCGGCAACGTTGAGCTGAAAACCGCGGATTCGTTCCTGGTCGTCTCTGGACGTGGTCAGGACTATCGCGGGAATTTTCTTCAGCCGTTCATCGGCTTTAATGACCTTGAGGAATTCCATCCCGTTCATTTTGGGCATATTGAGGTCAAGCAGTATGACACATGGTTTAGGATTGTTTGTGTCCCGAAGATACTCAAGTCCCTCCTCGCCGTTGGAGGCGCGAACGAGAGGATTGAGGACCTGGAGGTCTTTTAACGCCCTTTTAACGGTCATCGCGTCAACGGTATCATCTTCGAGGAGTAAAATTGGTTTAGAGTTCCGCATTTTGTGTCTCCCTTTCTTTCTCCAAAAGTCCGTTCCAAATCCAGTAACGAACGATAATATCCATAGTGCGGAGGAATTCATCGTAATCGACGGCTTTTATCACGTATCCCGCTATACCGAGGTCGAAGGTGTCGAGCTTATCCTGCTCATACTTCGAAACCGTCAGGACAACGATGGGTATATGTTGTAACTGCGGGTCTTTTTTAAGGACCTCCAGCAGGTCTATGCCGCTTATTTTGGGCATATTGAGGTCGAGCAGGATAATCGCCGGGATTGGATTATCCGGATTTTGAAGGTATTCGAGTGCATCTTCGCCGTCTGTTTTGTGAATTACAGGATTTCGAACCCTGAGGTCTTCCAGCGCCTGCTGCGCGGTGGAAGCATCCACGAGGTCGTCCTCAACAAGCAATATAGGTTTTAAGAGCGCCATGATTCATCTCCCTTTTTTAGGCAGAGTAAAAAAGAACGTGCTCCCCGTTCCGGGGACAGACGTTACCCATACTTTGCCGCCGTACGTTTCCACAATTTTTTTAACAATAGTGAGTCCAATGCCGGTGCTTTCCGTTTTATCCCGCGGAACAAGGGTCTGAAAAATCTCGAATATTTTTCCATAATATTGTTCTTTGATGCCGCAGCCGTTGTCCGAGACGCTGAATTTCCAGAAGCCGTTCTCTTCGACGCAGGCAACGCTTATTTTACCTTTTGGCTTATCAATGTATTTGACCGCGTTGCTTATGAGATTTTGAAATACCTGTTTTAGACGCAAACGTTCACAACGCACAGTGGGCAGGTCCTTCGAAACAACAATTTCCAAGTGCTCAGAGACGGTCGTTTCGCCGATTATTTCCGCGAGGAGAGCATTGATGTCCACGGCCTGCTGTTCTTCGACGTAATGACCTATTTCGGAGTACCGCAGTATCCCGTCTATGAAATCGCCCATTCGCTTGACCCTGACGATAAGAAGACGAAGCTGGTCTGCGCCTTCATCATCCAGCTTATCGTTGTATTTCCGAATCAGCCGGCTGGCCAGAGAGCCGATACCCCGGAGGGGCGATTTGAGGTCATGGGCGATAACGTGAGCGAAACTTCGCAACTCCTGGTTGGACTTTTGAAGTTTTTCGACAGTTTTGTGGAGGTCGCTGTTGAGCTGTGCAAGGGTCTGCTCGGCTTTTTTGCGATACGTAATATCGCGGATGATGTAAACGAAGTACGAAGTGTCATGGTCGTCGTCTTTTACGGGGTCGGCTGACGCCGCGACCCAGGTATCGGTTTGAGGTATATAAATTTCCGCGTCCTCGTGCCTGTTGGTTTGGCCTGCCATTTTCAACGGGCAATTTTCCGACGGGATTGTGGTTTCATAGAGCAGGCCGTGCACGGATTTACCGAGGATTTGTCCGAAGGGTTTCCCCAGAAATCGTGAGGCGGCGTAATTGGCCTGCACAATTTTAAATTCCTTGTCCACGAGCATAATCGGGTCCCGCGTGGCATTGAAGGTGGCCTCCCATTCCTGCAGCGCCCTGATAAGGGCCTGCTCCATCCGCTCGTTATCCCCGTGCGGCAGAACCCTGGGCGCGTTTGCAATGGATTTGAGACCCGCGCCGCGTTCGATATTTGCCGAGTCCGTCAGCTCGTCTTGTAATTGTCTGGTTTCCATTATATTTTGTCGTTTGCCGTTATGACGCTTTTAGGAGCTTCGCTTAAATTCCAGTAAATAATAATCGTGTTAATAACTTCCGTGAATTTCGTATAATCCACCGGTTTGGTCATATAGCCGACCGCCCCGAGGTCGAAACTTTCCATTACGTCCTGTCGCTCCTTTGAGGTTGTGAGCACGATGATTGGTATGGTTTTCAGTATTTCGTTGGCTTTTATCGTCTTGAGAAATTCCAGTCCAGTCATCCTGGGCATATTCAAATCGAGCAGTATAACAAAGGGTTTTTCGGATATATGGGCAAGATACTTAACCGCCTCCTCGCCGTTGGTGAGGTGAATGATTTGGTTCGTAAGGTGCAGGTCTCTTATCGCCCGCTTAACCGTCATAGCGTCAACAGAATCATCTTCAATAAGCAGTATTGGCTTTAGTTCGTTCATAGCAAAATTCCTCTTTCTGTTTTGGGAACGTGAAAAAGAACGTGCTTCCCAGTCCCGGGTCAGATTCCACCCAGATTTTGCCGCCGTACATCTCTATTATCTTTTTTGCGATTGCAAGGCCGACTCCGATGGTATCCGGCTCATCATGTTTGGGCAGGGTCTGGAATATTTTAAAAATTCTCTCGAAGTATCTCTGTTCGATACCCGGGCCGTTGTCGCTGACGTAAAACTTCCAGAAGTCGCCATGTTCGACGCAGCCAACTTTTATCAGGCCTTTGGGCTTATCCATAAACGTAACAGCGTTTGTCAAAAGATTCTCAAAAACCTGCATTATGTGGTCGCGTTCACCGGTAACAACGGGCAAACTGTCCACGGCCAGTTCGATTTTATCAGTCGGCTTCATCTTTGTGATTAACTCGGCCATCTCCCTGTTCAGATTGACCTGTTTTTCGTTATTTCTGTTCCTCGTGATTTTGGAGAATTGAAGCATCCCCTCGATGAGCTTGTCGATTCTCACGACCCTTTTTTTTAACAGCCGGATTTGTTCTCGCCCGTGTTCGTCGAACTTGTCGCCGTAGTCATTGGCTATCCAGTCGGCCAAGGTGCTGATTCCCCTGACAGGGGTTTTGAGGTCGTGAGCAGAGATGTGCACGAAGTCCTGAAGCTGACTATTGGAACAACTGAGCTGCTGGACGGTCGCCCCGAGGTCTCTGTTGAGATTCTCAAGGGCCAACTCGGTTTTTTTGCGTTCGGCAACTTCGCGGTTGAGATTATCCACCGTTTTTTTCAAGTGCTCGGTCATTTCATTAAAAGAGACGGCCAAAGCTCCGATTTCGTCCTGAGTTTTTATGGGAACCTTATGATTAAGGTTGCCTTCAGCGATTTTTTTTATTCCTGTCATCAGCTCTTTAACGGGTTTACCGAGAATCAGCCGGGTTAACAAACTAATCAGCACGCAGGAAAGAACAATCCAGCCGGTGACTAAAAATCCTATGGTTTGGTTCGCCTGGCTTAATTTATCCATCAAACCTTCGAGCGAAAAAGTTAAATATACTTTTCCGGTCTCCACGGTTTGCTTGTTTTCAGAGCCCAGAATCATATCTTCAGAAACCAAAGGCGATACCCTCTCGCTTAATACAGGAGAGACATACTGCGTGACATATTTTGCATTTCTTGAACCCCCCTGAAACAAAAGCTTGCCGCTCTTGTTCCTAATCTCGCAGAAGACAGCGTCTTTCTGCTGTAAAACTCCGTTGCCTAAAATCCAGAGCGTCTTTTCATCTTCGACCAGGAGGGGGTATTCCACACTTACAACCAAGCTATGAAGCACTGCTTTTGCCTTCTCATCAAATTCCTCTTCGAGTGTAGCTTTCTGGTACCTGATGAAATAGTAGCCAAGCGTTGTCGCGAGAACAACGACCAGTATAATGAACAGCAAACTAACTTTTTGTGATATTCCGTAGTTCATTTTCCAAACACTTCGCTTGCCTGTTTTATTATATCCGGAGGAATTTTAACGCCCAATCTCTCGGCCGTCATCAGGTTGAGGGAGAATTTTACCTTTCTTGGGCTGACACAACAGCTGTTAACCTGTTTTCCCCCCGAAAGAATCTCAAGTGCGAGTTCTCCTGCCTGATTTCCTATATCTCCATAATCGCAGTCGAATGCGATTAGCGCGCCGGCCTTAACATAATTTGAAGAAAGTCCGATTACCGGGATTTTGTCTTTCAAACTCGCTCTCAATAGATATTCCACCAACTTAGGATAATATATATCAGTATCCGGGGTCATCATAAAACAGTCAACCTGAGGGGAAATATCTTCCAAAACACCAGGAAATTCTGTTTTCGAACTGATTTTTTTACTGACGAGATGATATTTCAACTCCGTGCAGGCATTCAGGATGTCTTCATACAGAAGTTCCGACTGCGGCGAGTAAATCAAACCTATGTTCTTTTTCCTTGGGAGAATTCTTCTAATGTGCTTAAGCTTTATTTCGGGAGGAATATCCAGCGAGACGCCGGCGACGTTTGGACCGGACATTGCCCCCGGATTAAGAACCATAGAAAACACTATCGGGGTATCAGTTATTTTTTCTTTTGCCGACTGTAACGCCTTTGTGCCGATTGTAAAAATTAAATCCGGCTTTTCTTTTTTTATACTGGAGTAAATTACTCCGGCGTCTTCTTTATCCAAGTCGTGCTCGAAAGCACGCAGGGCCATTTTCTTTTCATCGAAAAATGCTTTGAATCCTTCATAGGACTGGCGGTAGGGTTCGATATCGGACGAGAAGACAACTGTTATTGTTGCCTGCTCGGCAGCAAAGCATACGCCTTGAGAGAGTATCAAAAAGAGGATGATACTGCATTTCGCGTTAAACAAGTTTTTTCTTATACCGCACATTCTGATTTAAGCTGCAAATTTTGCTCACTGCTTAAAATTTATAAGTCATAGATACGGCCACCGCTGCCGCGTGTGAACGGTAGTCGGGGTCGCCATAATAATTGCGTTTGTTGAGGTCTTTGTCGAAGACCCCGAGCAAATTCAGCCCGTCAACACGTAAAGTCATATTTTTGTTCGGCTGGTACTGGAGTCCCATATTCAGATAGTAGTTGCCGCGATACGCCTTTTCCCAGCCCGATTCGACAACGGGGTCGGCAGAAGTATCGTAAAGGTAACGGTTTAAATCCTTCAATCCCGGGAAACCCCAGTAGATTCGCAGTGAGGCGTCAAGAGACCATTTATCATCGAGCTTTTGCTGGGCCGTCAGCTTGGTTATGTGATTGGACCAGTTGGCCAAATCGTCGCCATAGCCGAACGGTTCGGATGTTACATAAGTGCTTTGCCCCGGCTCAAGGTCGAAATCATAAAGTTTTGTATAACCGTGCGAAATCAGCAGACATGTACTCTCGGTGTGATAAGCGGCCTCAAGCTCGACTCCGTAGTCCCTTTGTGTGCCGACAACTGTATTGCTCGTCCGGCTCGGGCTATAAGTGATGAGTTCGAAATTGTAGTGAACAAATATCGACGCGGCCAGGTCGAGGTTTTTATTGTGCCGGCGTTCGTAACGAAACTCAACACTATCGAGCGTTTCGGGGTCGCTGTCGCCGCCGCCGGCGTCGGCCTGTTTTTTCATCTCTTCCTCGAAGTTCGCTCGCACGGAGCGCGACCATATCAGCTTCAATGTGTCTATATCGGTAGGAGTATGGATTATTGCGGCTCGCGGTGAGAACATACAAGGTGTAAACGTATGGTCATCAAGACGGGCGCTGATGAAGGTCGTCCACTTGTCGCTGATTGTCCACTGCCATTCGCCCAACAGTGAATACAAATTGGTTGACCAGCGCGGCATTCGATTGGCATCATCACCAGATTCTACGGCTCCCCATACCGAAGAACGCGCGAAGTCGTCGGGCCAGCCGGGGCTTTTCAGACCTAACTCGTGATGAGAAATCTCGCCGCCAAAGGCGATTTTGTGCCGGTCATTTGGCTGCCATTGCAATACGGCCTTGCCGTAATACTCATCTTCGCGATAAGCATCGGCTATACGGTTTTGTATCTGTCGCTCGACGTCGAGCATATCGTAACTGAAGGCGCAATCGACATTGATATTGTCTGCCAGCTCCAGCTTTCGCCCGACATAACCGGTCGCCTGTTGATAACCCCAGCTCTGGACATACAGAGGCGGAGCAGAGGTGAGCATAACGTTGGGCCAGGTGGACCAATCCATATAAGGCCATATATCTACCCAGCCCCACGGAGGTCTGGCAACTACTTTGGGGTACCAGACGAACTGCTGTCCGCCTCGAGTGTAGCGCGCCCAAATATCCCAGTTATCTTTGTTAATTTGGGCGTGCAGCTTCAAAGGGGGAAGATTTCTGTGGGATTCGCCGTCGTTACTGATTGAGGGATGTAAAAAATTGTCGCCTGCCTGGTATCCATCGCTGGGCAAGGTGAAGGCATCATTGCCGCCGCCGCCAAAATCATATTGCGGCCCGGAGGGAAAATCAACCGCGTAAACCTGAGGTGCGTCGTGTTTGTCTGCGCCGCGATAGTTTCCGATGCCTGTATAAATGAAGAGACCGCCGTCGTCATCAAATTTCTGTCCGTGTCTTATTTCTGCCGAATAAAACTCCTCAACTGCCCCAAGGCGGGTGGTAACGTCTGTGCCTTCAAATGTCTGCGCGTTATGCGTAATGATGTTTATTACCATCGAGACCGCACCCGGACCGTACAAGGATGAACCAGGACCGCGAACTATATCAATATGGTGAATGTCCTTAAGGAGAACGAGGTCTCGCTCGCTCAATGCTCCGTAATGGGTGCGGTCGTTCATAACGCGCCCATTGACAAGCAAAAGATACTTATCATCTCGGTCGTTAATAATACCACGCAGCCCCAAATGGTCAGCTTCCCAGTGATGACGTATCCACTGGAGATTCGGCACATGGATATCCAGCAACTCGAATAAACTGCGGGCGCCGCTGGACCGTATCTGCTCTTCCGTGATAGTGGTACCAACGGCAGGAACCAACCTTGGTTTGGCCTCGGTCAAAGATGCGATTACCACGCTGGGGATATCCATAAAGAGAATTTCTTCCTTCTGCATTTTTTCATCCTTGGCCAGAACCTCTAAACCGGCACTTGTGACAAAAAAATGCACCATAAACAAAATCAACAGATTTTTCTTTTCTGCCTTCATTGTTAAAATTTTGTTATGGGACTTTTTTCCGTATATTTTTTTGCTGGTTCAGCTTTCATTGTTTTGGTCTCCAGCGTCATCAGGGTTTTCTTCTGTTTGAACGGTGACAGACACATTTTCGGCGAGATATTCCTGTTTGCCGTCTTTGGGGAACGTGAAAGAGAACGTCGTTCCCTTGCCAACTTCTGAATTGACCCAGATTTGGCCGCCATAAAGCTCTATAATTTTTTTTGCAATTGGAAGGCCGATTCCGGAGGTCTCCGCCTCGTCATTCTTAGGCAGAATCTGGAATATTTTGAAAATTCTCTCAAAGTGTTTCTGTTCGATACCCGGGCCGTTGTCATCGACGTTAAACTTCCAGAAGTCGCCCTGTTCGACGCAGCCGACTTTTATCAGGCCTTTGGGCTTATTCATAAACATAACGGCGTTTGCCAAAAGATTCTCAAAGACCTGTATTATGTGATCGCGTTCACCGGTAACAACGGGCAAACTGTCAACGGCAAATTCGATGGAAGTCGCCGGCTTTATCTTCGTGATTATCTCGCTTATCTCCCTGTTCAAATTAATCTTTTTATCATTGTGTCTGTTGCGAGCAATTTTTGAGAATTGAAGCATTCCATCGATGAGTTTGGCGATTTTCACTACCCTGGCTTTGAGGAGACGGATATTTTGCCGGCCCTGGTCGTCAAGTTTGTCTCCATAGTCGCTGATAATCCAGTCCGCCAGCGTTCCGATGCCTCTTACCGGGGTTTTGAGGTCATGGGCGGCTATATGCACAAAGTCCTGAATTTGCCTGTTTATCCGGCTGAGCTCCTCATTGGTCGCTTTGAGGTCTTTGTTCGCTTTTTCAAGTTTTTTCTCTGCTTTTCGGCGTTCCGCAGCTTCGAGTGTTAATGAAATCATATCGGCTATTGAGGCGGCAAAGTCCTGCTCGGTGTTTGTCCATTCTCTGGCAGGTCCTGTGTGCTCGTTGCAGATAATGCCGATAATCCGGCCATGTAAACGAATAGGCACGTCTATCATCGACGTGATACCTTTGGGAAGCAGATATGTGTCTTTATACTCCCGTGTTCGAGCGTCAATTTGAGTATTGTTTGTCGCGATTATTCGGCTGTTTTCCAGCGCCTTAAAGTATATGGGGTATTCTTCGACCTTCAGCGAATCTCCGCTTTCGTGAATTTTACTGGTTCTGGTAAACAGGTCTCGACAGATAATCTCTGTTCTATCCGTATTAAACAGCCAGACGCTTACCCTCTCCACGTTAAGAACTTCTGCGCTCTGCTCGAGGGTAGTTCTAAGCAGAGAGTCGAAGTCCTCTTCGGGCATATTTGCCAGCTTTAACAGGGTGTTATGATGCTGCATTATCTGCTCGGCTCTTTCAGAGAGGATGGCCTCTGCTTTTCTCTGCTCAGTGATGTCGGCATCGACCCCTCTGTATCCCAATAAGTTTCCCTGGTCATCTAATATCGGAACTCCGCTGGTGGATAGCCACACCGTGTGTCCGTTTTTGTGGAGGTTGCGGTTGACGAACCTTTGAAAGGTCAATTTTTTGGCGAAAACGTCAAAGGCCGCCGCTTTAAACGTCTCGCGGTCGTCGGGATGAAACAGGTCGTAGAAGTGTTTTTTGCCGACGAGTTCGTCGGGGCTGAATCCCAGCATTTCCCTGACCACCGGACTTGCGTAAGTGTACACGCCGCTGGCATCCGTCTCCCAGACCCATTCTCTCGCGTTCTCAGCGACTTCGCGGAAACGTTGCTCGCTTCTTTGAAGCGATTGCTCGGCCTTTCTGTGCTCGGTTACGTCCTTAACATACTCAATTACCCCTGTGATATTTCCATTTTGGTCTTTCAGCGGGAAAGTCGAGAGTTCAATCCACTCCGACTTAATGTTTTTACAAGGATTGGGGATAATAATTGTATCTGGTTTTCCCGTTTTCAGGGTGTTCACTGACGGGCATCCTTCGCAGGCCTTGTTGCGATTGTGATATGCCTGATAACATTTCTTTCCTACAAGCGGTATTTGTTCACGATGTGCGTTTTCCATCCAGGAGTTCACTTTGATGATATTGAATTCTTTATCCATTATGCCGATTCCGTCCTGGATGCTGTCGAATATATTGTTGAGAAACTGCCGGTTGTCTGCCAGTTTTTTCTCGCTTTTTTTGCGTTCGGCGATTTCTTCGTTGAGCTCATCTATGGTTTTTTTGAGCTGGCAGGCCATTTTCTGGAAATAACAGGCGAGTTGTCCTATTTCATCCTTTGTGCGGCTCGCCAGGTTGGTATCGAGATTGCCCGCCGCAATCTGGATTGTCGCTCGTTTAAGTTCAGCGAGCGGAATGGCGATGGAGCGATAGGTTACAGAGCCCGACAAAAGCGCCAGGCCCATGACCACAACTCCTATTAAGAGCATTGTATTCTTCAATTGAGTGAGTGGAGCGAAAATCTCGGTGGCGTTGTTTTCAATCAGCAGAATCCAGTTCAAACCTTTGAAATCACAGTGTCCTTTTGAGTGGGCATGGGCGAAGAGCACTCTTTTATTATTGTCGTCCGGCCTGATGGCGTAAAACGCGTGTTTCTTTTGATTGATATTCCCAAAAAGAAGTGCAATCTGCCCGCGCATGTTGTGCGAAGAATTATCACTATCTGTGGAGTATATTACTTTCCCATCTTTGGTAATCAGGGTAAGGCGCATAGTTTTATAATCGGCTGAGGTTTTTGCCTCCTCGATTACATTGATAGTATCTTGTATGTTTAGAATCCCCTTGATTACTCCAAGGAATCCGCCGTTTTCATCTTCAATTCTTACGGCGATAACAACTGAGGCAGCATTGGAACTTTCATCATATTCGAAGTCGCCGGTAAACATGCCATCCTGACAGGCGGCCTGCCACCAGGTTTCGTCGGCCTGATAATAATCAGATGTTTTGTTTGTTTGGGCGATGTTTGCCCCGAATCGATTTGTGATAAAAATCTCTGAAAAAATCGGGTAGCCGTATTTTTCCTGGTAGAATTTTTGCAGTGTTTGCAGCCGCATAGACGCTTTATTGGTGTTCAGTTGCACCATAACAGGCATTAGTTCACTGGCCTCACCGGTCCACTCGGACTCGACCTGTTCGATATATGCGTTGGGATCGGGCAGGTTCTCGAACCGTGCGTTTGACTGGGCAGCTATCATGCACAGTATATCATCTGTTGAAAGGGCCTGAATATCCTCGATTCGATACTGTATTTTCCTGTCAATACTGTTGAGTACCTGGCGAGCAAAGGCAACGGAACTTTCGCCGATGGCTTTTTCGAGCATTGTCTGACTGGTAAACAGGGAGGTGTAACCAACTGCTACAATGAGCAGCGTCAGCCCGACTAATCCCAGTAATAGTTTATACCCGATTTTCATTGCAAATTTCTAAGCATGTTTGCGATTATCTCAATTTTCATTGTTCTGTTCTCCCGCTTCGGCGGAATCATCCAGGGCGCCAACTGTGGCGGCTACCTCTTCGTTTACCGGCTCAGGAGCACCGGCTTTGGGGAATGTGAAGAAGAAAGATGTTCCTTTGCCGACTTCCGATTCGAGCCAGATTTTGCCGCCGTAGAGTTCCACTATTTTCTTCACGACCGTTAGTCCAATGCCTGTGCTTTCAAACTCGTCTCGCGGCGTAAGGGTCTGGAATATCTTGAAGATGCGTTCCCAGTGTTTTTTGTCGATACCGGGACCATTGTCCGCGATGCTGAATTTCCAGAATTCACCTTCTTCGGAGCACCCGACCTTAATCAAACCATCGGGTTTATCCATATATTTGACGGCGTTGCTGAGCAAATTCTGGAAGACCTGTGTGATACGAGTTTCCTCGCATTTGATATCGGGCAGCTGAGATTCCACGATAATCTTGATATTTGGCGGCGGCGCAAGCGTATCGATGATTTCCAGGAGAAGCTTATCGAGATTAACCTCGATGATTTTCTCTCTTACTCTGCCCACCCTCGAATACTGCAGGATGCCGTCGATAAGATTGTGCATCCTGTCAACTCGCTGCCTGAGCAGCTTCAGCTGTTCCTGGCCGTCCTGGTCGAGCTTTTCGGCGTAATCGGTTGAAATCCAGTCCGACAGAGTTTTTATTGCCCGAAGCGGCGCCTTAAGGTCGTGGCTGGCGATGTAGGCGAAATCTTTCAGTTCCTGGTTGGCGCTTTCAAGCTCTTTGAGCAGTTCGGCCTGTTTATGCTCGGCCTTTTCACGTTCGTTGATTTCATCTTTGAGTTGTTCGTTCGTCGTGGTTAACTCGGCGGTGCGTTCCTGCACCCTTATTTCCAGCTCCCCCTTGGCTTTGACAAGCTCAATGTCCCGGCGCTGAATTTGCTCAAGCATTTCATTAAACGCTTCAATGAGCAGGCCTACCTCGTCGCTGCTTGTTTTAAACGCGCGAGTTGAATAGTCCTTCTTTTCAGATACGTTGCGTGCAACTTTGGCCAGGTCGAGAATGGGTCCGGAGATAAATCGTTGCAGCCAGGATGAAATAAGATATGCGGAGATAGCTGCCAGCAGAAGAACCGCAAGCGTGTTTGCGACATTACGTTTTAAGGCCGCATACATCGGCTTGAGGTCTGAGCGGATGCAAAGAAGACCCACCGGTCCGAAAGTATTCTTGTCTTTTATGGGTTCAAAAATTGTAACCAGCCCGTCGGAATGGGACCATGTTAAGCCCGGCGGTTGAGGATTATTGATGACATATGGTTCATCTTCCTCGCTTCGTAAAAAGGTTGCAAAAACTTCGCCGTTTGCTTTGTAAACGCAGGCGAATACAATCGAAGAATCGGCGTTGAGACTTGACAGCAGCTCTGTCGCATCTTTGGGATAGTCAAACATTATGGAACTTGCGCAGTTTGCAGCGGTGATTTTTGCCTGAGTTTGAATGTCCTGCTCTTTGTTTTCTTTCTGCCCCCGCCATTCCCAGAACAGAAACGCCCCTGCAATCAGAACAAGTGCAATCAGACAGGTAAGCATCACAATGACGATTATTTTATGCTTTATCGCCATATTTTGAACAAGGCGCATAATCAACCTCCGTCCTTCTTATCAGTGCCTGTCCTGGGAGGTGTTGCATCTTGTTCATTTTTGATGACTTTTCTCGCGAGGCGCACGAGTTGAGACCTCATTTCGAGGCCGGCTTTTTTGGAGGCGAGCAGATTTATGTCGAAGCGAATCCTATTGTCTTCGATAAAGAGGTTTATCATTCCGCCGGATTCGATAAAACGGTCGTTGTCTCCAACGGTCAGCACGGCGTCTTTTTCCACGAGCTTGGTTATTTCAGACGCCAGTTTTTGCTCCGAAGGACAAACGAATAAAAGGTGACATTTCCTAATGAGCCCCAGTTGTTCGTTCCTGTCCTGTTCGGCCATTTTTTTGATGTGTTCGAGAGTTTCGAATCGTTTTACGACAACCTTGCGATCTTCGACGGTTTTACCTTTGAAAATATCAGCCGCGGAACCGAATGGGTCTTCGCCGATGATTCCAATGATTATCTCGTTGCTGTCGCCGGACATTTTTTCTTCGGGCCAGTCAACGAACTTCAGGAAGTTGTAAATAAAAGCTGCTTTTACCTCGTATTCCTTGTATTTCGCTGAGCTGGTATCCGGGTAAGCCATTGGTGCAAAAATCAGCACAAGACATATAGCAGCCGCTGTTGCAGGTGCAAGCAGAGGTTTGGTGCAGGTCAATTTTTGATAACGTTTTTTACTTTTATTCATTCTATTTAGCGCTGCTCCGTCAGGTTAGAAATTATATTCGACAAAAACGCCGACAGCCGGCGCGTGGGAACGGAAGTCGCCGCTGCCCACTACTTCCACGTAGTTGCGTTTGTTGAGGTCTTTGTCAAAAATTCCAAGCAAATAGTAGCCGGTCAGACCGATTGTAAGGTCTTCACTGGGTTTATACCGCAGACCGAGGTTGAGGTAATAACTGCCGCGATACGCCCTTTTCCAGCCGTCTTCTATAATCGGGGGCATCGACGAGTCGCCGCTTGCGTATGGCAGATAATCATCAAATTCTCTCATTCCCGGGAATCCCCAGTAGATACGTAACGCTGCGTCGAAGGTCCACTTATCGGTCAGCTTGTGCTCGGCTGTTAACTTTGTTATGTGATTGGACCAGTTTGTCAGGTCGCAACCATAGCCGTATGGTTCGGCGGTTATATACGTGGTTTGGCCCTCTTCAAGTTTGAAGTCAAGTAGTTTTGTATAAGAATGCGATATTGCCAGGCGAGTTTTGTCGTTGTGGTACGACGCCTCAAGCTCCAAGCCCCATTCCTTTTGTTTGCCGGTGAGGACGCTTCGCCTAAGGGACTGGTTCCACGCGATTACTTCGAGGTTATAATGGAGGAATACCGACGCGGCCAGGTCAAGGTTTTCACTCTGTTGTCGTTCATAGCGAAACTCGACGCTGTCGAGTTTTTCCGGCTTGGTTATGCCGCTGTCCTGGTCCATGGCCTGCTTTTTCATTTCCGCCTCGAAGTTCGCGCGGACCGACCGTGACCACATCAGCTTCAGCGTGTCCATTTCTGCCGGCGTGAAAACTATTGCCGCACGTGGAGAAAACATCGTGTCGGTAAATGTGTGGTCATCGATTCTTGCGCCGACAAACGTTGTCCACTTGTCGCTGAGGGTCCACTGCCATTCGCCTAATAATGAATACAGGTTGGATGACCAGCGAGGCATAGGACCAGTAGCAGCGGTAATATTCGGCGCAAATTCCTGGCCGACGGTATCGTCGTCCACGGGCGGGTTGCCCGAGTTGTTCAAGATATGCGTTCGTGACGGGAAACCGAAAGGGTCCAGGCCGAGCTCCAGATGCGAGACCTCGGCGCCGAGAGCGATACTGTGTTCGTCATCTGGTTTCCATCTCAATAGGGCCTTGCCGTAGTATTCATCCTCACGAAAGGCATCGACTACTATGCCTTTCCTGACTTTATCGGTATCGAGCAGGTCATAACTGAACGCCAGGTCTATATCGACGTTCTTAACAAGCTCGCGTTTATAGCCAATCCATCCTGTTGCCTGTTGATAGCTATAGAAGCTCAGAGCCCAGGTTGCGTTGCCCCATCCGTAAGGCGAGCCGGCCAGTTGCCCCGTAGCCGGGGCAAATACTTTGCCGCCGCGGGTGTAGCGTGCCCAAATATTCCAATTCTCTTTGGTTATTTGAGCGTGCAGCTTGACCGGAGGCAGCCCCCTTGCGGCGGCTCCATCCCTTCCAATGGGTGCATCAGTCATCGGTTCACCCGCCTCAGTGCCGCCCCATATAAAGCCGTTATTAGAAAAATTGAACGGATAAATCTGGGGAGCGTCATAGACACTTGCGCCTCCGTATTTACCAATACCGGCGTAAATAAATGAGCTTTCGTCCCTGCTGTCGTCATTTTGGCCGTGCTTGACTTCGGCTGAATAAAATTCCTCGATGGCGCCAAGCCGGGCGGTGGTTTCTGTGCCCTGATACGTCTCGCCGGTGAACGTAACGATATTAATCACCATAGATACGGCGCCGGGGCCATACAAGGCGGACCCGGGGCCTCGAACGATGTCGATATGGTGTATATCCCTGAGCAAAACCAAGTCAAGCTCGCTTAACGCGCCAAAATGCGTTCGCTGGTTCAGGTTTCGTCCATTGACCAGCAGCAGGAACTTATCGTTGCGGTCGCTGATAATCCCTCGAAGTCCTAAAGCGTCGGGTTCCCAGTGGTGTCGCAGCCATTCGAGATTTGGCACATAAATATCCAGAAGCTCGAACATGCTGCGGGCGCCGGAGGCCTTAATCTGGTCTGCAGTTATGGTAGTTATCGCCGCTGGAACAAGACGTGGTTTGGTATCAGTTAACGTGGCGATTGGAATTTCCATCAAAGCTTCAAGGCCCCAGCCTGTCAAGTCATTGGGGTCTTCCTCTTCTGCGGACGCAACGGGACTCGCGGCCAGCGCAATAAAGACAAAAAACAACAGTATCGGCCATTTAACTGACGACTGTTTATCTTGCGTCTTCATAATTGTACTCTCCATATAATGTTGAACCCTCTGAACGCGGTTCTTTTTCACTCCATCAGATGGACAGAAGGAAAACATTATGTCAGCTCCTGGTTGCTTTTTCGCATTTTTCGAGTTTTTCACGTATCGTTTTGCCTAATTGGACCGGATTAAAAGGTTTTGTTATGTAATCATCGGCTCCCATATCGAGGGCCTGTGTGACGTCGCTTAACATTCCTTTTGCGGTAAGCATAAAGACGTTGATATGTGCGGTGGAGCTGTCTTTCTTCAATTCAGTAAGGACCTGCAAACCGTTCATCAGCGGCATCAGCCAGTCGAGAAGGATTACATCCGGGTGTTTGTCGTGAGCAAGCTTCAGGCCTGTGACTCCATCTTCAGCGAGATACACTGTGAAACCGTCCAGCTTGAGGTTGTATTCGAGCACTCTCCTGATGTGCGGCTCGTCTTCAACGACTAAAACAGAAATTTGTTCGGCCATAATCGTTACTCGAAATTATTTAGATATGCCATAACCGGAATATGTGTCTGTGTGAGTTCAGTTGTCAATTTGCGTATAAATCTCTTCCAGGAGCACAATTCACAAAAAGTTACGGCGATATATAATCGGCATCCCAGGCGTTTGATTTAACCTGGAAATTGTTTTTAAGGAGGGTTTGCTTAAATTAAGAAAGCAGGTGGAATATCCATTGCATTTAAAGTAAAGAACCACCAGTTAAAACTGGTGGCATTGCCGGTTTCAGGCGTTGCCTGTCCGCCTTACGGCGGCTATTTCCATCTACCAGT
>JAFGDN010000030.1 GCA_016932095.1 Sedimentisphaerales bacterium | reverse complement strand
CCATGAGTAGCATCCTTGCCTTTCTCTGTAACGTTCAGCTACTCATGTTATCGGTTAAATATACCTCATTTTGTTAGAGGCTCTAAACCATCCCGTATTAGCATTGGCATCAACTGTCTCTATATGCCATATCTCATCATAATAAGCATATTTTAGACCTTCTGAACACGAATAGCTGATATGTGGAATGCCTTTGCTGTCCAAGGCAAGTGAAATCCCGTTCTGTCCGGCGCCAAAAGAATCATCTACTATCTCCGTATGCCAGCTACCATCATAGTGAGCATATTTCACATCAACGTTGGTACTATCAAAATAGCTGATGTGGGGCTTATCGTTGCTGTCCAAGGCAATAGAAGTGTAAAATCCCACATCACCAATACTATCTATTGTGTATATATACCAGTATGTGTCACCAGCGTGAGCTTCTTGAATGTTAACCGCTAACACCAACAGACCTGCTAACAAAAAAAGGCTGACATTTTTCATTTTACACCTCCTGAGCATTTCCACTCTCTTATCAACCGTTATGTAATAATCAGATTCAGCTTTCGGAACGCGTGATAAGTCGTTTGTTAGCCAAGAGGCAGAGTAAGCAAATTTTATTGTTTGTCAAGTGTTTTGATGAGATATTATAGGACTGTCCATCTTTTTATTTTACTTTTCATAAGCCCTTTATAATTGGCCGCTTACGTAAACCCGTAAGTAAAATTACATTGCGAGTCAGAACAGAGGACCAAATCTCGACTCGGTTTAGCCAAGAAGCGTGCGTAGGCGTGCTGTCGTTAAGAATGGAGCGGCGAGCCGATTGAGGCGGTCAAAATCTTCGACCACCCGCTGAAATTCCTGACATACGAAGGCCCGGTCAACGAGGGAAAAGGGAAAGTCACAATTGCCGGCACCGGAACTTACGGGATTTTGACGCAAAATGACTGCCATCTGACCCTAAAACTCACAGGAAAGGTTATAAAAGGCGAATTTCGTTTTTACATAAAAACTTGACACGGGCCGGTAAATTGTTATAATTGTTGCAATGAAGGGTAAAGAGAAGGTGCGTATTATTAATAAATTGATGAGGAGTCCGAACCTATGCTCAGAGTAATGCTTTGTTTTATCATATTCGTCATAACGTCAGTTTGCTTGCCTGTTTTGGCTGAGCCGCAGAATACTCCTTTTCTTAAGGTTGACCTTAACGGAGATAATGGCCCAACACAGGCCGGCTGGGAAAGCTGGAGCTTTGAACGCTTCCCTACTGTTAACACATTTAATAACACTTTCGGCAACGTAGGGGTAACCATTACAGGGATAAACTACGAGGGCGTTTTGCCGCAGTCACGAAATAGAGAAGAACCACCCGAAGAAAACAACGAGTATCTTAACAACGTGTATCGAGATTTTTTGTATATTCCCCGAAGCACAAGCGCTGGTTTCGGACTTGATTATCTGAAGATCGATTTTAGCGGCCTAAACGCTAATACGTATTACGAGTTTACCGTGTTTGACTTCGATGCGTATTACATACCAGAATCTACCAAATACATGGCATGGGGAATTGAAAATCCGGCTAATTATCCGAGCTATGAACCAACAGTGGGCGGTGGCGGACTGGCGCCGAAACTGGCAAGACTCCATACGGCCGGCGCCGACCCCTGCGACCCGAGCGTTCTGGACCCGTATTATTACTCGGGCAGCTTTTTCGTACGAACTAACGAAAACGGGCAGGCAACAATCTACGGCTGGGCCGATAACGAAAGCTGGGAGGGCTCGCAACACGCACCCCTTAACGGTTTTGCAATAGGTATTCCAGAGCCGGGGACGATGGCGCTTCTGGGTATTGGGATTCTGGCTTTACGCCGCAGGAAACAACGCTGAAAAGATTATGTGAGGGGATTATTTTCGCAATTGGGGGAGATCGGGCTCGACGTGGATGATTACGTTGACGGGGCGGGTAAGCTGCCGGTGAATGGCAGTTTCGAGGCGCTCTGAGACATCGTGAGCGTCTGATATGCTGAGATTCGGGTCAACGAGGATGTGAAGGTCGAGAAAAATTTCCCTTCCTACGCCGCGGGTTCGCAGGCGATGCCACTGCCTGATTTGGCTTTCGGCGTTGATAATATCCTTGATGTGCGCTATTGTCACCTCGTCAACGGCCCGCTCTGTTAATTCCGCGAGGCAATCCCTGAATATGCCTGAGGCGACGAGCGAGACCATAATCCCGACGACGACGGCGGCGACCTGGTCGCCGTAGTTGAAGCCGAATTTTTGGGCGACGACGCCGATGATTACGGCAACTGAGGCCAGCGCGTCGGCCCTGTCGTGCCAGGCATTTGCGAGGGCGGCGGGGCAATGGTATTTTACGGCGACTCTTTTTGTGACGCGAAAGATGATTTCCTTAACCACGATGGAAAGGCCCGCGACGATAAGGACGGGGTTTCCCGGGTGATGGATGTTGCCTTTTGCTATATCGTGGGCGGCGTAATAAACCATAGCGAGGCCGACCGCCAATAATCCGAGCGCAATACCTGCGGCTGAAAGTGTTTCGAGCTTGCCGTGGCCAAAGGGGTGGTCAGCGTCAGGTTTTTTGGAGCCAAGATGAATCCCGATTAAGACCGCCAAATCGGTGAGCATATCGGTTGCGGAATGAATACCATCGGCGACCAGGGACAGTGAGCCGGTGAGAATACCGACTGTGAACTTGACGGGCACGAGAAAAAATGCGTTTGCGGCAATGCTGAAAAAGGTAACGAGCCGAAGCTGTTTTGTGGCAGTGATTTGCCTGATGTCTTCCATATATATTCATTCGGCTGATTTTTTCGAGATGTTAATCACAGCGTCGATGTATTTTTGGGCGGTTTGACTGTCTTTTGCCTCGGCGATTACGCGAACGAGCGGCTCGGTATTGCTCGCGCGGACGTGAATCCAGGCATCGGGCAGGTCGAACCGGCAGCCGTCGGATGTATCGATTTTGGCGTTCGGGAACCGGCGTTTGGCGGCGTTGATAAGGACTGAAACGGTGTTTTTGTCGGCTGGGAATTTCTGCTTGGTCATATAGTAAGCCGGTATCTCGCCGACAAGCTGACTGACCGACTTTCCGGTTTGAGCCATAAGCTGCAAAACGAAAGCCATAGCGACGAGCGAATCCCTGACGGGCCCGACGCGAAGGTCGATGACGCCGCCGTTGCCTTCGCCGCCGACGACGCAGTTATTTTCGAGACACGCCATTGCCACGTTTGCCTCGCCGACCGGCGTTCGGACGACCTGCCCCCCCGCCGCTTTGGCGATATCGTCGAGCATACGCGAGGTTGACAGGTTTGTGGCCGCTACGCCGGTTTTGTTACTGAAGATGAGTTTGGCGGCCAGCGCCAGCGTATATTCCTCGCCGATATACCGGCCGGTTTCATCGACGATTGCGAGACGGTCGGCGTCGGGGTCCTGGGCAAAGCCGACGTCGGCTTTATTATCTTTAACGGTCACGCACAAGCCAGTGAGGTTATCAACAGTCGGTTCGGGGGGATGTGCGAACAAACCAGTGGGTTCCCTGTTTAAGGCAACGACTTTACAGCCGAGACGTTCGAGCAGATTTATTCCGGGTCGGCCCCCTGCCCCGTTGATACTATCCAAAACAACGGTGAATTGCTTCGCAGCGATGTTTTTTGCGTCAATTATCGCGAGGACTTTTGATATATGCATCTCGTCGGCCTGGTTATTGCTCGTTATTTTACCGAGAGGCGAGGCCGGCGCGGTAAATTTTTTGCTTAAAAACAGATTTTTAATCAGCCCTGCGGTATCCGGGGGAGGGGCCATACCGTTATCGAGCAGAAGCTTGACGCCGTTATATTCAGAAGGATTGTGCGAGGCGGTTATGATTACGCCGCCGGCACAATTCAAATGACGAACCATAATCCCGACGCTGGGGGTCGTTACCAGCCCGAGGTCTGTAACGACGATACCCGCGGCGACAAGCCCGGCGGCAGCGGAGGCCGAGAGCATTTCGCCGGAAGGCCTCGAATCGCGTCCGATGCAGACAGCCAAACGTTTGCTTTTCGCAATCGACCGGCCGCGAAGAAACTCGCCAAAAGCGCGGCCGTATGCAGCCGCAACCTCCGGGGTGAGGTTTTTGCCCACGATTCCCCGAAGGCCGCTAACGGTTATTATCAATTCGTCGGCCATTGTATTTCGTTTCAGGCGCAATCAATCGAGCTTGCAGACGTAGAGTTCGTTTACAAAATCGAGCTTGCTTAGGTCATTGATAGTATCTTCATCCGGGGCCTTGTCCAATGAAACGGCAAGAATCGCTTTCAGCAGGTCGAGCTTCTGGCCTACGCCCATCGTGCAGATATTGATTTTGTGCGTGCCCAAGAGCATTCCGACGGAGCCAATAACCCCTGGTTTGTCATCGTTGAATATAATCAGGACAGTTCCCTGCGGCGTCATTTCCACGTCGAAGCCGTCGATTTCGATAATCCGCAATAATTTTTCACCGAATATCGAGCCGGTAACGGTGCGGGTGAATTTGTCCGTTACGACCTTCGCGGAAAAACTTGAAGCGACGTTTTTGGGCGTAGTGTTTTTTGTCTCGTCGATACTGATGCCCCGCTCCTTCGCCAGGACGGGCGTATTGACCATATTTAACGGCATATCGAAATGCTTCTGCAGGAGGCCGATGGCGAAGTTCAGTGTTACGGCCTGCAAAGACATTTCCGCGATTGAGCCGCGATACTCCACCTGCACCTGCCTGACAGAACCCGGCGCGATAGCGCTTAAAAGCACGCCGATTCTTCGTGCAAGCTCGGCGTATTTGGCAACCAGCGGCGGAACGACGCCCGCCGTTGAAGGGGCGTTGACGGCGTTTCTGATTGAGGCGCCCCTGATGGCGTCAACGAGAATTTGTGCGGCCTCGACGGCAACCTCAATCTGCGCCTCTTCGGTGCTTGCGCCTAAGTGGGGGGTAACGAGGCAGCTATCGAACTCCTTAAAACGTGTATTTTCCGGCGGCTCTTTGGGGAAGACATCCAACGCCGCGCCTGCGATACGCTTTTCAGACAGCGCCTGATACACCGCATCCTCGTTTATAATGCCGCCGCGGGCGCAGTTTATCAAACGAACCGTCGGCTTCATCATCTTAAGCTGCTCTGAGCTAATCATATTCAGCGTCTGCTCGTTTTTCGGAACGTGAACGGTGATATAATCCGATTCCCTGAAGATTTTCTCTAAGTTGTCGGTGATTTCGACGCCTATTTGCTGCGCCTCCGGCGGGACAGCCAGGGGGTCGTAGCCGATGACCTTCATATTGAAGCCCTTTGCGGCCATTTTTGCCACCGCCATACCGATTCTGCCAAGCCCTATGACGCCCAGGACCTTGTTATTCAACTGGTTGCCCTCGTATTTTTTCCTGTCCCAGGCGCCGGCCTTGAGCGAGTTGCAGGCGGGGACGATATGCCTGCTCATAGCCAGCATTAGCGCGAGGGTATGCTCGGCAGCGCTGAGGGTGTTTCCGCCTGGGGTGTTCATCACAACGATGCCTTTTCGCGTGGCCTCTTTGACGTCAACGTTATCGATGCCCACGCCCGCCCTCGCTACGGCTTTGAAACGCCCGGGATTTGCCAGCACCTTTGCGGTAACTTTTGTTCCGCTTCGAATAATGAGTCCGTCATACTCGCCTATGATACCGGCGAGTTCGTCTTCGCTTATGCCTGTTTTGACCGCCACTTCCACGTCCGGCATTGCCTTGAGCAGGTCAATGCCCTCCTTTGCGAGCTTGTCTGAAATCAGAATCTTCATCACTTGAACGCTCCGAAAAAGTTTTAATAAATCATTATTTACTTTCCCAGCCGATATCTTTGATTTCATCGGAATTCTGGAACTGGTTTTTAGGACAGTTATAAAGATACCTGATAATACAATGTGCTGTGTTCACCGCCAGCCGAACCGTCGCGGCGTCGGCGCCTCGTTTTTCAGATTCGAAGCCGACGCGGACGATTCTTGCCTGCTCGACGGCCGGCCACAACCGTTGGCCCGTAGCGACACTGATAAGCTGTGCCTGTGCCGTCAAAGTCCCGCCGGGGTATCCTGTCTGGCCGACGTCTGAAACGCTGAAATCGGTAATTATAATCAGCAGGACGAGGTCTGCGCCGAGCGATGCGCCTACCTTTTCAGGGCTCAGCAGCGAGAAATCATCGGTGTTTGCGCGAAAGTCGGCTAAAGCGTCATAATCAATTATTTGTTCCGGCTCAATTTTCAGCCGTTCCTGAAGCAGCTTGCCCGTTGCATCGGTAAGTATATACCGCATATTCAGGCCTGTATTGAAGAGCGTCGGCTGGTCAACGAGGATAAGGATTTTTTTGTCCTTTTCGGCCGTTAGGTCGAATTCGGCGCCCGTTTTCATTTCGGCGCTTGTCGGCGTGCCCAAAACGGCAAGCATTCCAGGATGACAGCCGGTGTGCGCCAGAATCGCTGATATAAACAGGCAGGCCAAAACAGCCCGCCTGAACCCGCCAAGTTCGTTGACAAATTTTCTTCTGTCCTGTTTCATTTGACACTTCAGCCCTTTGACGCCAGCGCCCTTGCCAGGGTTATCGCCCATCCGGCAATTAAAACCAGCGCCGAGATGATTATATAATAGCGCAATTTTATGGAAACCAGGCGCCGCCAAAAACGGGGAGAGTATATACCAAAGGCCGCTGTAAGGAAAGCAAAAAATGCGATAATAACAATGAGGGAGCAGAAAACGAACGCCGCCGGCTGGATATAAAATGAATCACGGAATCGACCCTGTGCGAAGGCCATAACCGACGTCGTCATTCCGCAGGTCGGGCAGGGTAGACCGTAACGCTGTTTGAAGCCGCAGCCGAACGGGTATATGGGGATTTTATATCTCGCGACAATCCAGCAGGCGGCGAAGCAACCGCCTATTGAAAGCAGGACGATAGCCGCTATCAGCCGCTGTCGTCGCGTAGCACGAGTGATAATCTGCGGAGAACTTAATCGTTGGACTGTTTGCATAGAACCGTTAAAATAACACTTTTCTGAACCGGGTCAAGACGTATTGCGTCGCCTTTCCGGCGACGGCTAAACAATTTTGAAAAGGGAAAAAATATGGCTCTCGAACAAAGAGAAATCAGCGCGATTCTCGAAACTGCAATCGTGGCCGCCCGATTGGCCGGCCAGCGGGCGATGGAAGAAATCAGATATATCAAGTCGTCGGTCAAAGGCCCCGACCAGCTTGTTACGCAGGCGGACGTAATCTGTCAAAAGATAATAATCGACCGCATCAAAGAAACGTATCCCGACGACGGTTTTATCGCGGAGGAAGGCCCCGACGGCCGCCTTCTTAAGCAGCCGCCGAGGGGCGATAAAAAGGTATGGTGGGTAATCGACCCCATCGACGGCACCACAAATTTTGCCAAGGGTATGCTGCTTTTCGCGGTCGCCGTCGCGGCGATATACGAAGGCGTTCCGGTTGTCGGCGTGATTTACGACCCGGCCACCGATTCGATGTTTACAGGTATAAAAGGCGACGAGGCCCGCCTTAACGGCAGACAAATCAGCGTCAGCGACGACGGCTTCGACAAATTCTCCAGCATCGGCACCGACAGCTTCTTCGATAACGGCGTGCCGAAATGGGTAATCGCGTTTATGGAAAAGGCCCGCTCGCGAACCATAGGCAGCTCCTGCCTGCAAATGGCGTACTTAGCCAAGGGCTCGCTGATTGGCGTCGTATTCGTCAGGCCGAAAATCTGGGACATCGCCGCCGGGGCCGTAATTGCCGAATCCGCGGGCGCGAGCGTCAGCGACTGGTATGGCAATAAAATTTTCCCCATCGATTGCGACAAATACGAAGGCGCAGAGCTGCCGACGCTGGCGGCGAACAAAAAGGTTTATCGGGATATGCTGGAATTACTTAAATAATTGTTGATTGCCGATTGTCGATTGCTGATTGAAGAAAGGGAAAATTATGACACCTGATTATTTGAAGAACAGAACAAAACAGTTTGGTTTGGCTATAATACGAATGGTAGAGTCGCTTCCAAAATCGGTGACGGCAGGTGTAATCGGCAAACAGGTCTTGCGTTCAGCGACATCTGTGGGAGCCAATTACAGGGCAGTATGCAGTGCCAGGTCAAAAGCAGATTTCGTTGCCAAACTGGGAATCGTGGAGGAGGAAATTGACGAGTCAGGATATTGGTTAGAATTGCTGATTGAAGCCAATATCATAAAACAAGCGTTAGTAACAAGATTATTAGCTGAAGTCAACGAACTGACGGCAATTGTCGTTGCATCGCGTAAGACCGCAAGCAGCAGCAAAACTCGATAGTTTATTCAAAATCGACAACCGACAATCAGCAATCGACAATCACCTCGGGTCGGGGACTGATTGTATGGCGATGACCTTAACCGGTTTGGCTGGGGTTTCACTTCTGTCCAGAATGGCCACGACGCGTTTCTGCGGGCCGTCCTGCCCGATGCGGACGAGGATATAAGCCGTAAAGACGTCGCTGCGGACGGTAACAAGATTGCTGATTCGAGCGAAAATCACGTCCCGCTCTTCAAAGTCATTGGCCGCTTCATCAGCAGGAGTTAAATCAGGAAAGGCACTCAAGTCGTTGCCATCACCGTCACGCGAGTAAAAATCCATACTGAGAAGATTGTTTGAGTCCGTTACTCGCATAAGTTCGCCTATACTCTCGAAGCCGGCGACGGTGTCCCTGTAATTGGCTATTGCACGAGCAAGGTCGTAATTCGGCGTATGGTAAGAGAGCCACGGCAATTGAGCCAAAACAAACCACGGAGCGGTGTTGATATTGATTCGGCCTTTGACTTTTAGTTCATTAGCATCAACTTCAAAACCAGTTCCTACCCCGTCGCCGTCGTTATCTATTCCATCCGTTGTTGGGTCGAAGACAGTGAGGTAATTGAATACCCGCTGATAATTTGGGTCAGTTAAATTGATTCTAAGATCCTCTTCAATTAGACCAGATGGAATAAGCTCACCATAATCATAAGTTGAGCGATAGAATAGTTCCTCAAATTGTCCGACATTGGTGAACGGCTTGTTTGCCGGATGCGCCTGAATCTGACTATCAACAAAAGGACTACCGGTTGCCCTGAAATCAGTAATTGCGATGCTATTGCCGACGGATGGGCTGGCGCTTAGACCCCAAAAACGTCTGAGGTGTTTATGGGGCCAGATATCCCGCTGGTAGCTATAAACGCCCGACCTTATATCATTGACATCAAGGTCAATAAGCCAACCCAAACTGTCATTAGGTTCTGGTACAGATACCCAATCAACAGTAATATTTGCGTCTATTTCTGGAATACGCCGCTGAAGGATAATGATGGAATTAGCGCTGAAAGCGACGTATGGATGAGGTTGTGCGCAAGGGTCGGTTGGCTGGTTTATATCGTTGGGGCCGTTAACATCGGTAAAATCTATAATGATGGGAGCAAGAGCATTGATATTCTCGATGACGTGGAAACGACGACTGCCCGTCCAGTTGATAGGTATTACATTGCCATCGACCAATAATTGCCAGCCGTGGTTTGGGTCGGCGGGAAAATCGTCCTCCCAATACGGTTTTTGTAATTCGATCGCATAAGACCTTACATTAACATCGTTGGGAGATGTTAAATGCACAAATTTTTGAGCAATCTCTGAAATATAAACGCAGGGCTGCTCAAAACCGAAATGCGGAGTCCCGTTCGTATCATAAACGACAGTAACATCATTATTCGGGTCGTATCTTGGGTCGGATTCTATATAACCAGACCCATCAATATAATCTATGAGATTAGCAGTTATTTGAGATGTAACAGCGTCCGAAATGCCCGGGTCGAGCGCCCGGCGAACGGTTGCGTATGTGTTATTTATATTTACATCGAAGGGCATGTTTATATTAAGCATTTTGTCGCCGTTTGGGTCGATTATGCGGTCGAAATTATACGTCGTGGCGATATGTCGATAGGCATAATTGGGGTCGAGCACGCCGAAGTCATAAGCACTAAAAAACCATTCAGCTACACTGCTATAAGGAGTGCTTTCAACTGCGTTTCTAAATTCGCCGCCCCAGTTTTCCAGCCGGGTATCAATGTCTTTATGGTTCAGCACAAATCTGTATCGCATCTCAAGCTCATCGGAAACGTCAAACGGGGTAAAGTTACCATCAGGAGTACCGTATTTCCATATAACTCCTTGCTCATATACGGGGAGCTGCAACTCAGATTGATATACAGGCGACCTAACTACTCGCAAATCAGTTTCCTCTGCGGCAGCGTAGGTCCCCGGAGGCCGCCAGGAAAGGGACATGATGTTAACGTTCAATTGGGCTGAGCCGTCGGATGTGTTGGCATCGAATTTATAGCCGGTGTTGACGTTGAGCATACCGCCATTATCGACGACTCGAATCGCTGCATATATGGATTTTCCTTTGCTGCTGGTCATACCCGGAATCTGAATCCAGTTTGCATCGCTTACACCGTCGCCGTCGGCGTCGGCGGCCGTATAAGGAATAACAAAATTGTTGTAATCATCGAGAACTCTCGCCCTTATATTCCGCGACAACAGGAATGGGTCGTTATAAATATTGCTGCCTTGTCGCCAGAAATAATAAGCGCCGGATTGATACGGCTCAAGGCAGGCAAGCCAGGCATCATTACCGTCAGGATAGTCGTAGTATTCGCTGTTCGGGTCAATACCGGGGACGTCGGCGGCAAGCTCCTGCGAGATTTTTGCAATGACGGAATCGACGGCGAGGTTGAGGTTTTTATTGTCGGCGATGGCGGAAGTGCCGAGCATATCGATGCGGGACGAAAGCAGAAACATCACCGCGACGATTGCCAAAAGCGTCGTCAAAACGATTGCTAGTATGATGGCCGAACCATGGAATCGTCGCTCGTCGCTCGTCGCTCGTCGCTCGTTTTTTGTGTTGGGTCTTGAGTCCATTTTAATCACCCAGGTAAACTATATGCGTAAACGTCTGTCCTTCTCTGAACACGCCCTTCGAATCGTAAAGAGTAAAAGTGAATTTCAGCGCCTGCGGATATACGGGCTTGATAACCGGATAATATGGCCCACTTGCATTATCATACGAATTCCACAGCACGAATAAGGGAATTGGTTTAACGGCATTAAAAAAGAAACCCATCCTGTCAATCCATGGAAAAGAAACATTGAAATTGAAATCGTTGGGATTGTTTACTTGGCCGTCGCCTTCAGGGTCAACGCTTGGCCACCATAAAACAGGACTGCCCGTAAGAGTCGAATTATAGCTCCACTGAATCGAGAAACTACTTACGCCTTCAGTCATCAGCATATGCAACCCCTGGGCGGAAGCAAGGTTTACCATTGGGCGGCTATTACCGGTTCTGCCAATGCAGGCCTCGATTGTGAAAGATACATTAACATCTTGTGTCATTAGCGCCTGCCACTGAGATAACGAAATACGGTCATGCTCATAAATATCGTTATTGGCCAAATTAAAAGTAGCTGCAAAATTTGCCGGATTTGGCCAGGCATCGAGCGCCAAATCAGCAGTTGATATGTGCTGGCGTCTGGCAAGAATTCTCTTCTTTGGCTCTAATCCTAAAGAATTTTGCGTTTGTCCATAATATATTCTCGCCAAGTTACCCACGACCGGCTTATTCGCCCACAGACCGGTTGACTGAAAATCACCGTCGGCAAAAAACATAATCTGGTCAAATCTCTGGCGAGCATCGATGTCATGCTGATGAAACCATATAAACAAGGGGGCGTCTTTACGAAGACCTTTAAAGTCGCTGTCTAACTGGTCGGTTATGACTCGCAATTTCTGCATAATCTCTGCCTGTGCCGACGCTGCCCGATATGAGCCGATGCTCTCCTTGAAAATAGTGCCCGCAAACAGGATGACCATCGCCATTATCCCTACCGCGACGACAAGCTCGACGAGCGTGAAAGCCCGTCGCTCGTATTTCGTATTTCGTATTTCGTATTTCATAAAAAAATTAGAAACGCATAACTTTTTGATAAACGGCGATACAGGGGTATCGGCCGCCGCCGATAGGCGGAGGAACAACCCAGACCGCCCCGCCGCCCTGCCAATCACGGTCGAGACGGATAATCCGGCTCTCGTCCAAAGGAGTTGATGTATCGTCTCTATATCTTTCCAAAATCCGGTATATATGGCCATCAGCATGCTCAACAATAGTATAGCCATCGTTAATGAAAGATGCCTCATTAATCGAATCCGCAGGCGGAGGCATACTGTCAGTTATCATCCGCTCATCCGTAGCGACGCCTAAGGCGCTAACGGATACAATAACCGGCATTGGCCTTGCGGCGGTTATCAGAGTAGGCATCGATATCGGGTCTCTCATATAATAGTTCGTTGTCTTTCCCGGTTTTCTACTCACAAACACGGTGACTTGAACGTCACTTGCACCGACCTTTCTGCAAATAGCCGACCACCAGTAATTAGGGTCTCTCACATCTTTTATCGGAGTCGATGGATATGCAAACTCACTACTAGGAACAACTACCGGTGATACGTTTTCGTATAAGGCCTGTGCATTATAACTCAGGTCCGGGTCCGAAAGATTGACGCCATAGAGTTTAATTTTCGCGAAGGCCTCGTCGGCTGCCGCTGCAGCGATTGTCCGCTCGGAGGCCACCGTCGTAAAATGAATACTGACCGGGAACACCCCCGCGATAAACAGCATCCCGACCGCTAAGGTCCCCACGGCCAATAACACCTCCGTCAGCGAGAAGCCGCGTTCAGATTTATGACTTATGATTTTCGATTTATGATTTTTCAATATCATCCCGACCGCCGTCATCTGCCATCTGTCTTCCGTCCTCTGTCTTCTGCTTTCTGTCTTCATCATTGAGAAACAATCGTTCCAGTGTAAGAATTTATATATGCTATCTTTAAGCGATTAAGATAACGCGACCAACGATAATTCTTGTCGGTTTGTTTGAGTGTCTTTGTCTCATAAATAACAAAACTATTTCTGCTTGGTTCTGGACCAAAACCATAGTCATAAGGGGCAATCCAGTAATCATCCTGATAGAACATCGAGATCAAATTATTAACGTTATTAGCGGTATTAAATATATCGTCTTTGCTGCTATCATTGGTCTGCCCATCTTTGTTTCGGACGCGGACACCATGAATGACAAGTTTGCCCGATGGAGAAAATATTATCGAGAAAGTAGTAGTGTCGAGAAATTCAAAATTATCGTTTATTGTATTATCACCACCATTAACCGGGTCATCAATGCGAACCTGTTGTGCAGGATTATCAGGATATGGTATGTTCCGCTGCGGGACAATCGTAAGGTCCATAACACCGATTGAATCCGGTAATTTGATTGGCTGAATTCCATCCACGGCTCGGAAGCCATAAGACATTATGGCAGGGTCCTGGATTATAAAAATCATATATTGCGGAGCGTTGAGGACGCTGGTATTCGGGTCGTAGCGTTTCTGGAAGCGAATGCCGGCGTAGCGCTGCTCTTTTACGGCGATTGTGCGGGCGCTTGTTAATGCGGCGTTTATAATCGACTTTGCGCCGCTTTGCGACTCAAACGAGTTCAGCAGCATATTGATGGCAGGCACAGTCAATCCGACCATTAACGCCGCTATTGTTATGACCACCGTCATTTCAGGAAGCGTCATACCTTTACGACTCGTAAAACGGCCGCCCTCAGGAATCTTAAAAAGATTCCGAGGACTAAGTCCCGGAAATTCTTTGAATTTCACGGGGCGGTTACGCGGCTCGTTACGTCCTGCGTCTTGCGTCCTGCGTCTTGTGTCTTGCGTCGTTCTCATTTCAGCTTCCTGTTCGAAATATCGTCGCCGGTGTCAAAAACCCCGTCCGGCCCGGCCGAGGTAATTATGGGAAACGTCTTTTTCGTAGTACGGTCAGGCAGCAAAGTCGCAATGAATTTATCATAATAGCTGTAACGCAGGGCCGTGCCCCAGGGGTCAATGATTCGCGTAAACGGTTCCGTAATGGTCGTGGAACCGATAATACTGATGTCGATTTGAAGACCCTGATTACCGGTGTTGGTGAGAAGCGACTTGTCGATTTTGCCGAGCGTCGATTTGCAATCCGGCACCCGGCTGAGGCAAAAATACAGAACCTCAGAGCCGGACCAGTTAACATCATGAACCGGCTCAATTTGATTTATATTAACCACTACACCCGCGGGATATATCGCCTCGCCTAACGCCTGTTCGATGCCTCTCGGCAGACCCTGGACGGTAAAACCATTGCAGTCGATAGGAAAAGCAAGGCCGATATAAGCGCCATTCTTATACTCATAACCGAAATCACGGAACTGCTCCATCGCGTTGCCGACGAGCTCGATTGTGCTTACGCACAGGCGCTCTTTGCTCTGGTCGTCGATACGTTTGGCGACGCCGACGACCATCCCGACAAGAATGACGATGAGTGCGATGACGAGGAGCATCTCGACGAGTGTGAGACCGTATTTTCTGCTGCGGCTCTTCATAAAGAGATTCTCCCGAAGAAATCCCGCGTCAATAGTTATGAATATCGTCTTCGGTTCCGTAAAGCCCGTCCAATCCCGCCGATATCAGGATGTAGCTATCCGGTTTATAAGGCCAGGGGTCTGGAAGAAACTTCGGGTCTCTTATCCCGTAGGCGATGCCCGACCCTCCATAGCGCCATCCTCGCGGTAGAGGCGCAGCGCCAGGGTCATATTGGAACTGGCCCAGATAAAACGACGGGGTTGTCGCGTCCCAGGCATTGTGCACGAGGGGATGATTGACGTTTTGGGCGCCGTTTACAGTGAGTTTACCGAGTAGAACGAGGTCATAGTTATCATTATGATTATAAATTCTGTTTGCGAAATCGTCCACTGTTCCGCCAACGGTTATACTTTTGCTGGCCGTATAGGCCTTGTAATACAGGATTGGCGAGCCGGCCGTAACGGTTTTGATGACATTGCCTGATACCGGGTCGGTTACGGTGATTTTCCGGACACCGAAAACGTCGCAAATGACGTAGTTCATCGTGTAAAGGGCAAACGTATTCACATAAAGACCGTCGTTTTTACCCGCGCCGCTAATCCCAATGTGAAAGGCCGGCGTTGTTGCCGTGTCAAGATACGGCCCTTTTCTCTCAAAGAGAGTATCAGTTCCTCTGGCCCTTGTCATAGCAGGAGGCAAAGGCGGGTCGTATGTCCAGGGGCCTCCGGTGGCATCTAAACCGTCGCGTCGCCAGCAGCCCACGTTATCAGTACACGTTACCTTTGGATGAAAGCCCCGCAGGTCCCAGCCGAGAAGCGCCTCGGCCAATTTCATTGAGCCGTTGTACTCGCTACCGATGGCGTCTCTTCGGCCTGACGGCGGCCAGTCGCCGTAATCCTGCTTGAACGCGTCCAAAGCCGTTTCTATCGCGGCAAACTGCGCCCTTTGCGATGTCTCTTTGGCCTTCCTGCGAACCATAGCAATCGAGGGCAACAGCAACCCCACCAGCAGCGCGATTATGACTATCACTGTCAACAGTTCAACCAGCGTAAATGCCTTTCGTTTATCCATCACCGATATCCTTTCCACAAATCGTCCGGCTATTCGTCGAAATTAAACACGTCGTCGCTCGTCCCGTATTCGCCGTCGAATCCCGCCGATATTAAGATATAAGAGTCCGCCCTGTACGGCTTGCTGTCGCCGCTTGAAATTTTCTTGTCCCGCGTCTTTTGGTAGAAAATCCCGGCGTTAGCGGTCATGCCGAGTATGGTACTGCCGGCAGAAGCCATCGGATGAACCGGCCCTTTGGGCGTTACCCACGGCAATGGGATATCCACAAGCTCCTGGTTATCGCACCGGTTGTATATATTGTTATTGGCGACGGTGCAGACCGTGTTCGGCTCAGCGTGTAATATCTTCGATGTATCCGCCTTATAATAAAGAATCGGCATCCCCGTCTTTAGACCGGTCGCCATTGTCCGCGTATAAACATCGCAAAGAACCCGGTTGGCGTCTTCTGGGCTCAAAGCGGTATCGGCGTAATTGGTGCCGGCTCGATGCGCCGTGGAATATACTTCCGTCAGCCGATAGGCGTTGGCGTTCTCTAATTGCAGATACATCCTTCTGGACTTCATATTTTCAACGTATAGCGGAAAATTCACGTTGCCGGTGCCGGGATTAGGGAAATACAGGTCCGTCGTCCCTGTGGCGTCAAGGCCGTCTCTCCTGAACACCGAATTAGGATTAAAGCCGGAAAGGTCCTGCCCCACCATTGCCTCCGCTAATTTCATAGCCCCGCAGTAGGAGAACGGCCCGGGCGCCGGCGCCGTATCAAGACGGTCCGACGGCGGATAGCCCTCCTGCTCCGAATTGAACAGGTCAAGAGCAACACCGATACTGTGGAACTGCGCTTTTTGTTTGACGAACTGCGCATAACGCCTCACGCGCGTCAACGCCGGCACAAGCAAGCTGATGAGCAGTATTATGATGCTCATTACAGTCAGCAGCTCCACGATGGTAAACCCGCCCTTTTTGCCTGTTTTATATCCTGTCGTTTTCATTTGCCTCTCCTTTTCATTCGTTTTTTCTGTCGTCTGACCTCTGTCTTCGGTTTTACCCGACGTTCAGCGTTGTAATAATCTTGACCATCGGCAAAAACACCGACATAACTATCACCAGCACTATGCCGCCAAGACCCAGAATCATAATCGGCTCCAGCAGGTGCATCAGCGAAGCCACAAGAACGTCAACCTGTTCGTCGTAGTTGTCCGCCACCTTCAGCAGCATTTTGTCGAGGTCGCCGGTTTCTTCGCCGACCGCCACCATATTCGTGACAATCAGATCCACCGTTTTCGACTGCTTCAGCGGCGCGGCGAACGTATCGCCCTGCCTGATGGAATTCTGGACGTTAATAAGCATCTTGGAGAAAACCTCGTTGCCCGTGGTTTCGCTTGTTACGTTGATTGCGTCCAGAATCGGCACGCCCGCCCCGATAAGCGTTCCAAGGGTCCTGGTCCACCGTGTTATGGCCACCTTTCGGCTCAATTGTCCTATGATAGGCAGCCGAAGTTTTATGCTGTCCAGGATGTACCGGCCGACTCGGACTCTCCTCACTAAACGCAGCAGGAATATAATCCCGAACGGAACGCCCAGCAGTATTATCCAGCCCCCGGCTTTTAACCAGTTTGATATGCCCAGCACTACGGTTGTAATCGTCGGCAGGTCGCCTTCGACCATTTCCCTAAGCACTTCGGCAAACTTAGGAATCACAAACGTCATAAGCCCCAGTAAAATGGTCATCGCCGCGCAAAGCACCACTATCGGGTAAACCATAGCTCCCTTGACGCGGGCTTTCAGTTTCTGCGCCTTTTCCATAAAGTCCGCCACGCGCGACAAAATCAGGTCCAGCACGCCGCCCGTCTCGCCTGCCGCAACCATACCGACTAACAGCCGGTCAAACGCCTTGGGGAACCGGCTCAGCGCCTCCGACAACGTCGCCCCACCCTCAATGTCGTCGGCCACGTAGCCCAGTATCCGCCGAAAAGTGCCCGCCTTCTGCTGCTGCTCAAGAATTCTAAGAGACCTCAAAATCGGCAATCCAGCGTCCTGCAGCGTTGACAACTGTCGTGCAAACTGCGTAATAAACTTGATTTTCACCCTGCCGCCTGCTCCCCGTCTTCGCTTGGGTTTAGCCCCGGCCATCGCCGCAGCGGCCTTCTTTGCGCCGCCCGCCACGATTACCTTCGTCGGGAAATAGCCCATATTGCGTATCTTGCTGACCGCCTCCTTCTGGCTTAACGCCTCTATCTCGTTCTTTATCGCCACTCCCTGGTTGTCCAGCGCCTCATATTTGAACAACGGCATATCAACACCTCCTATCTTTATTCCTTTGGACGGGATTTACCCCGTCGATTCCATTAAATCCGCTGTTATTTCAACGTTTACCGTCTGCATTCTATATTCCGTATTCTGCCTTCTTTCTTAGGTCCCTTCCGCAATCGTCTCCTTCACGACTTCTTCAACCGTTGAAAGCCCGTTGTATATCGCGTTCAGGCCGGCGTCTCTCAGCAGTTTCATCCCCGCCCTCTGGCTTGCCGTCCGCAAAACGTTCGTCGAGGCATGGTTCATAATCAGCTCTCGTATCTCGTCGTTAAACGTCATTATCTCAAATATGCCCGTCCGGCCCTTATATCCCGTGTTGTTGCACCTCTGACAACCTCTGCCGTAATAGAATTTCTTGTCTCTCACGTCTTCAGGCTTCAGCCCAAGCTCCATCAACTGGTTTTCCGTCGGCGTAAACTCTGTCTTGCACCCTTCACAAATCTTCCTGATGAGACGTTGCGCTACGATTCCCTCCAGCGTTGCCGTAATAAGGAACGGCTCAATCCCCAAATCCAGAAGACGCGCAATGGAGCTTGGCGCGTCATTTGTGTGCAGCGTCGTAAACACTATATGCCCGGTGAGCGAAGCCTGGGCCGATATTTCCGCCGTCTCAAGGTCGCGGATTTCGCCGACCATTACCACGTCCGGGTCCTGTCGCAGTATCGAACGAAGGCATTTCGCGAACGTTACTCCGATATCCGGCTTCATTTGAACCTGCACTACGCCGTCAATATCGTATTCGATTGGGTCTTCAGTTGTGATTATTTTCGTTTCGATGTCGTTGAGCTCACTCAACGCGGCGTATAGCGTCGTTGTCTTGCCGCATCCTGTCGGCCCGGTAACAATTATAATCCCGTTTGGTTTATGAATGAGCTGCCTTATCATCTTCAACCCATCCTGCTCCAATCCCAGCTTCGCCAAATCAAGCTGCATCTGGCTCCTGTCTAACACCCTCAATACCACGCTTTCCCCGTACATCGTCGGCAGCACGCTCACGCGCAAATCAACCGGATTGCCTCCTACCGTCAGGGAAATACGCCCGTCCTGCGGCATACGCCTCTCCGCGATATCTAAACTCGCCATAACCTTTATTCTCGAGCTTAACGCCGTGGCTATATGCTTAGGCGGCGGCACCATTTCATACAAAATTCCGTCTATTCTGTATCTCATCTTGTATTCGGTCTCAAACGGCTCGAAATGGATGTCCGATGCCTTGTCTCGAATTGCCTGCATTAACACAAGGTTTAACAGCTTTTTCACCGGGTTCGATTCCGACAGCTCTTTTAGCTCGTCGAGGTCTATGCTCTGATTTCTTCCTTCGAACGTTGCCAGGTATCCGTCTTCCTGAATCTCGCTGATTAGCTCGTTTATACCCTCTGATTCTTCCTTCTGCTTATAGTATTTTTCTAATGCGGCGTCCAACGAAGCGGTTTCCGCCAGTTGTGCAACTACCTTGACACCCAGAAGTGTGCTAAGGTCGTCAATAGCCCTAAAATTATCCGCCCTGTCAACCGCCACTACCAGCTCATTTGTATCCTTCTTGAATTCGATTGGTAAGGCCCTGTATGTCTTTGCCATTTGACCGGCCACTCTATCAAGCACCGCGGGAGGTATGTTTATGTCATCCAAATTGATATTTTCCATCCCCCTTTGTGCCGCTAAGGCAACCTGAAGCTGCTTATTTGTGATAAGTCCCAGTTCCACAAAAATACTACCTATCTGGACGTTTTTGTGCTCCTGCTTGGACTTTTTTTTCTGCATTTCCAGGCACTGATGAACCTTTTCCCTCGTTAAAAGACCCATCTTTATGAGGACTCTTCCAATCGGCCTTCCTCTTAATTGTTCGATTGGCGGCAGCTTTTCCATTTTTATCTTCCTTTACTTATAACCCGTAAATCTAATTTATTATACACCCCTAATATACGTTGTGTCAAGGATTTAGCAATTAGACATACGGTTTACGGGACTATTCTTGCTTTCTTTTCCTATTATCCTTTTGCCTATATACCCAATTACCGGCTTCTTTTTACCCCCATTTATGGCTGTTTTTATGATTCTACGCAAATTTAAGAAAAGAACCTTTGCGTAGGGCTTATTATCCGTAATCTATTAAGAAATCAAGCAGTTTATCTATTTTAACATATATAAGGCCTTTTTGTCAAGCTTTATAATTCAACCATAACTATTTGTTTCGCTGATAATTAAATACGGTTTTAAGCTCCGCCTTCTGTCTTCCTTATTTCTTCCTGTGGCTTACGGCTTGAGTTTTCTGTTATACTTCCTTTACTCTTTGTTTAATGTTCTATGTTTACATTTCCGTATTCTTTCCTCTCTGCCTATCAAGCATAATATGAGCTGTAGTTACTTTGTTTCCTTACCTGCCTTTCAAGCTTTACACCCATTGAGAAAAAGATTATATTCACTTCTTTACAAAACTAACCAATATGAAAGGATTCTAAAATGAAGAAAACAGTTTTCACCTGCTTAATGGTCCTAGCCCTGTGTCTGGGCATAATTTTGCCGGGCTGTTCGAAAAAGAAGGCAGATAAGGCGGTAAAAACAAAGCTCGCATTTATAACAAACAACACCGCAAATTTCTGGGTTTTTGCCCGGAGGGGCTGCGAAAAGGCCGCCGGCGAACTCCCTGAATTCGAGGTTGATTTCAGAATCACTTCCGACGCAACTCCTGCCGAACAGCGAAGAATCATAGATGATTTGTTAGCCAGGGGCGTGCAGGGAATCGCGATTTCTCCCGTTGACCCGTTAAACCAAAAACCATTTATTGACGAGCTGGCGGGAAAGATAACGGTCATTACCTGCGACAGCGATATACCTGGCAGCAGGCGCAAATGTTACATCGGCACCGATAACGTCGCTGCCGGCAGGCAGGCGGGCGAGATGATTAAGGAAGTGCTGCCCCGCGGCGGGAAAATAATGCTGTTTGTCGGAAAACAGGACACCCAGAACGCAAAGGAAAGAATACAGGGCATTAAAGAAGCAATCGCGGGAACGAAAATCGAGGTCATCGACGTAAGGACCGACAACGTTGACCAGGTCCGCGCCAAATCGAACGTGGCCGACTCTTTGGTTACCTACCCGGATTTGTCCTGCTGCGTCGGGCTTTGGAATTATAACGGCCCGGCAATCCTCAACGCCGTAGCCGACGCCGGCAAGCTGGGACAGGTTAAAATCGTATGCTTTGACGAAAATGAGGAAACGCTTACGGGCGTCCGCGACGGGCACATTTACGGCACGGTAGTGCAGCAGCCATACGAGTTCGGCTACCGCTCGATGAGGGTTCTGGCAGACATAATAAAAGGCAATGACCCCAATGTGCCGCCGGATGGAATGCTGATTGTGCCGACGATAATCATCAAGAAAGACAACGTCTCGCCGTTTATTGAAAAAGTCCACGAGCTTCTGAAAAAATAATTTCGCGGCAGCACCGCAATCGACCGACTTATGATTTCTGAAAAGCCATTGCTGGAAATGCAGGGAATCGACAAGAGCTTTCCCGGCGTAAAGGCGCTCGACAAGGTTGACCTGACCGTATATCCCGGCGAGGTCGTCGCCCTGATTGGCGAAAACGGGGCGGGGAAATCAACGCTGATGAACGTTCTCGGGGGAGTCGTTGAGCCGGATTCAGGGACAATCAAAATTGAGGGTCAAAGCGTCGTTATAAAAAACGTGTCCGACGCCATCAAGCTTGGGATCGGATTTATTCACCAGGAGCTGAATATCCTCGATAACCTGAGCATCGCTGGTAATATTTTCTTAGGAAGAGAACCAACGCGGCTGGGTCCTTTGAGGATTATCAATCGGCGTCGTATGTGGGCTCAAACAGCGCCTTACCTGCAAGAACTCGGGCTAAATCTGCCCGCCAGCACTCTTTTAAGCCAGATGTCCATTGCGCATCAGCAAATGGTCGAGGTCGCCAAGTCGCTTTCACTTAACGCGCGTCTGTTGATTATGGATGAGCCGACTTCGAGTTTGACGCTTTCAGAGACGAAACGGCTTTTCGATGTCATACGGCAACTGCGTTCAAACGGGGTAAGCATCATTTACATATCGCACCGGTTAGCTGAGGTAAAGGAATGCGCCGACCGTGTGGTGGGGCTTCGAGACGGGGTCAACGTAGGGTCGCTGGAGCTTGAGAAGATAACTCACGACAATATGGTCCGTCTGATGATTGGCCGAAAGGTCGAAGAGTTTTTTGTCTCGCCGAGGGCGAAAGGCGGGGACAAATTCTTCAGCGTCAGCGGTTTATCCACAAGCAGGTACCCGCACCATAAGATTTCGTTCGAGGCGTCTCGGGGCGAGATACTGGGTTTTGCCGGTCTTGTCGGGGCGGGCAGGACGGAAATGGCCCACGCCATTTTCGGAGTCGAAGCGACCAAGGGCGGCTTAGTAAGCATCAGCGGAGAGAAATTACAAATACGCTGCGCCGGCGACGCCATTGAAAACGGGATATACCTTGTGCCGGAGGACCGCAGAAAATGCGGGCTTATTACCGAGATGACTTTTCGCGAGAACATCACGCTGCCGGATTTGAACAGATACGCGGTCCTGGGCCTTATAAAACGAAGCAGGGAGACCGTAATCTCAGAGAAGCAGTGCGAGAAGTTGAAAATCAAGCTTACGTCCGTTGAAACCTTAGTCAAAAACCTCAGCGGCGGAAACCAGCAAAAGGTGGTCCTTGCAAAATGGCTTTCCCTAAAGCCCAAAGTGATTATCTTTGATGAGCCAACCCGCGGCATCGACATCGGCTCCAAAGCGGAAATTTACCACCTTATGCGCAACCTCGCCGACGAAGGGGTCGTGATTGTAATGATAAGCTCGGATATGGAAGAAATTCTCGGCGTTAGCGACCGAGTAGCCGTGATGCACGAAGGAAAAATCACGGGGATTCTTACGCAGGGCAATTTCGATGAAGAAGCCGTGATGCGTCTTGCCGTCGGCCAGAAGGACTGGACTGGAAACAAAAATAACTAAGGAGTGAAATGAAAAAGGAAATCGGCATATCCGCAATGCTGATAGTTTTATGCGTCGCCGTGGCAATACTTAACCCTCTGTTTCTCAGCGTCACAAATTTACAAAACACCGCTCGCCTGGTCGGTATGTTCGGCATATTCAGTATAGGCGTGGGCGTTGTTATTATCACCGGCGGTATCGATCTTTCGGTCGGGTCGCTTTTTGCTCTTTTTGGCGTCCTGCTGTCGTTTATGCTGATGAGCTGGGGCTGGTCCTGGCCACTGGCCGTCGCGGCCATCCTGCTGACAGCCGTCGCGATAGGGGTTTTTCACGGATTTTTAGTCACGAAAATGAATTTACAATCTTTCATTGTCACCCTCTGCGGGCTTTTATTCTACCGTGGGCTGGCCCGGTACATCGCGGAAGACCAGACGCTGGGCTTTGGCTACTGCACAGGTTTTGAGACGCTCCATAGATTAACCACCGGCCAGTTTCTCGGCGTCCCGATGCCGTTTGTCCTTTTGATAATCATCAGTTTCATTATGTGGGTTGTTCTGCATCGCTCGGTCTATGGTCGATACCTTTTCGCGGTAGGCAGAAATGAAGAAGCCGCTCGTTTTTCAGGCATAAATACCTCTCTGGTGATTGCAAGCTCTTATGTGGTTTCGGCCTTAATGGCAGGTATAGGCGCGATTCTGTTAGCGTTTTATACCAATTCGATTTCGCCTTCCTCGCATGGTAATTTCTACGAGCTTTACGCAATCGCGGCCGCGGTGCTCGGCGGATGTTCTCTTCGCGGCGGCGAGGGTTCGGTAATCGGCATCGTTATCGGCGCAGCGCTTTTGCAGGTTTTGCAGAACCTTGTCAACCTCCTGGGCATTCCAAGCTCGCTGAATTTCGCCGTGATGGGGACCGTCATTTTAATTGGCGTTATCGCCGACCAGATACTTGGCCGCCGAAAACTAAAAAGTTGACAACAAATTATCGAGACCTTGAATAATAAATTTAATAGAGGAGGAGCGTAATAGTGATATAACTGACGCACCGGAAGTTTTGACAGGTTCCATCCCCTGCCCCGAGAAGTGCAGCAGCAAACCATTCTAAATTGTCATAAATTTACGCCCCGAACAAATGACCTTTATGCTTGTATAAATTTACGTATGTTCCGATAATAACCGTCAAGCCGAAAGGTTTTACTTTTTACAGATAATAGATATAATCAGGCGTCGGCCGGCCAAAATTGCTCTGAATATGCTTCGTTTGGCGTTAAAATTTGACTCGCCGTTGTGAAAATGATACAATATGGTTGCTGTAAACTAAACATTAGCGGATTTTTATGGTACAGACAGCAAGACGACATTTGGGGGAAATCCTCTATAAGGCGGGCTTAGTCGAAAAGCAGGCGCTCATCGACGCTATAAAAGCCGGCAAGGCGTCCAATAAACGCCTCGGGCAGGTTCTGCTCGAAAAAGGTGAAATAGATGAAGAGACGCTGACAAAAGCAATCGCCAAGCAATTCGGCCTCAAATACGCCGATATGAACGTCAACGACATACCCGCCGACGCCTTAAAGCTAATACCGGAGGACCTCATCAGGAGGCATAACGTCGTGCCTCTCGGTATGGAAAACGGCCGGCTGAAATTAGCCATAGCCGACCCGATGGACCTCGATGCCCTCGATACAATACGATTCCGAACAAATAAAGAGCTCGACTTTTACGTTGCAAGCCCGTCTAAAATCAAAAGCTTTATCAACGATACTCTCGAACAGGCCGGCCACGAGGAGAGCGACCGCCTCAGGCACAGTATCGACGCCACGGCCGCCGAGCTTGCCGATTTCGGGGAAGACATAAAAGCCGAGATTCTCAAGGCCGGTCAGGTAGCCGGTTCCGATGACGGCCCCGTCGTGCGCCTGGTAAACCTCATTATCGACACCGCAGTAAATATGAAGGCGAGCGATATTCACTTCGAGCCGATGGCTGACAGAGTCAGAATCCGCTACCGTCTCGACGGCGTCTGCTTCGAGAAAGACACCATCCCGAAGAATATGCAGGCACCGCTGATGACGCGATTGAAGATATTATCTGGGATGAATATAGCGGAAAAAAGAATTCCTCAGGACGGACGTATAAAGCGCATGATAGGCAACCAGGACGTGGATTTTCGAGTATCGGCTTTGCCGGGAAACCACGGGGAAAGCATGGTTTTGCGCATATTGAGGCCTGACTCGGTAAATATCGGTATTAAGGCGCTGGGCTTTGAAGCCGACGATTATGAACGTTTTCAGCACATTATAAGAAGGCCAAACGGCATATTCCTTGTAACAGGCCCGACTGGAAGCGGCAAAACGACCACGCTATACGCGGCCCTTCAGGAGCTGAACAAGCCGGACAAGAAAATAATCACGGCAGAAGACCCCATTGAGTACAGCTTTTCGGGAATGAACCAGGTGCAGGTCAAGGAGGATATAGGGCTGACATTTGACAGAATCCTTCGAGCAATGCTTAGGCAGGCGCCCAACATTATCCTCGTCGGCGAAATTCGAGACGGTGTCGTCGCGGATATCGCGATTCAGGCGGCGCTTACGGGGCACCTGGTTTTCAGCACCCTGCATACTAATGACGCCCCTAGCGCAATAACGCGGTTGATTGATATGGGCGTCAAACCGTTCCTTGTCGCAAGCTCGATACAGGCGATTATGGCCCAGCGGCTTGTGCGGATAATATGCAAAAACTGCAAAACCATTGATAAGAACCCCGACCCCAACTACCTTCGATTGCTTAATATCACGCCGGAAGATATAAGCAAAAGCCCCGTTTACAAAGGCGAGGGCTGCAGCGTCTGCCAGGGCATCGGTTATAAAGGGCGACAGGCCATATTCGAAATGGTTGAGCTCAATAACGAAATAAGGGAGCTGGCGTTTTCGAAAGCGCCGACAGGCGAGCTTCGCAAGGCCTGTATCGCCGGCGGAATGAAAACACTGATGGAGGACGGGAAACTCAAGATATTCAAGGGAGTAACGACGCCAGCCGAGGTTGCGGGCGTAGCCCAGACGGAGGGCGTTATCCTTTGATGAATACTAATTTGGATTGATGAAATGGCGACAGTAAACATAGACCGATTGCTTCAGGCGGTCATAACGATGGGCGGCTCTGATATTCATATCACCGTCGGCCGGCCGCCTATACTGAGAATCGACGGCAGGTTGCGCCCGCTGGAGACAAAGGTTCTTGAGCCCGACGATACTTACGCACTTATGAAAAGCATTGCGCCCGAGCGCAACCAGCAGGAGTTGCAGGAAGAAGGCGGCACGGACTTCGGCTTTGCGTACGGTGAACAGGGGCGATTTCGTGTATCGGTGTTCAAGCAAAAAAGCAACGTGGCAGTTGTGCTGCGTCTTATCCCCTCGAAAATACTGAGTTTCGATGAGATAGGACTGCCGAAAATTTGCTCTGCCCTTTGCAGAAGGCCGAGGGGAATGTTCCTTGTAACGGGGCCGACGGGCTGCGGCAAAACGACTACACTGGCGACGATGATAAATTACATAAATGAGAACCTTGACCGGCACATAGTAACCGTAGAAGACCCAATCGAGTATTACCATAATCATAAAAAAAGCATCATTAACCAGCGTGAAGTCGGCGTTGACGTTCCGAGCTTCACGGAAGCCCTGCGGCGCGTATTGAGAATGGACCCTGACGTGATACTGGTCGGCGAGCTGCGAGACCTCGATACAATCGAAGCGGCCGTTAGGGCTGCTGAGACGGGGCACCTGGTTTTCAGCACAATCCATACCACAAGCGCGGCGGGAACGATTACCAGGATTATCGACGTATTCCCGGTTGACCAGCAGGAGCAGATTCGCGTCCAGTTGAGTGCGAATCTCATAGCGGTTTTGAGCCAGGTGTTGTGTCCTTTGGCAACGGGTAAAGGCCGCATAGCGGCATACGAGTTTTTGGTCGTAACGCCCGCTATCGCCAACCTTATCCGCGAGAACAAGGCATACCGTATCGATTCGAGCATACAGACGGGACGAAAACTGGGGATGCAGCTTCTTGACGACCACCTCTGGCAGCTTTACGAAGCAGGCAAGATAATGATGTCGGAAATGTTAGACAAGTCACGGCAGCCGGCGGCCCTGCACGATAAGGCAATAGCGCGTCTGAAAACTCTTAAGCCGCACGAAAGACCGCCTACAGAGGAAGAGGACTTCGGGCCGATACTGCGAACATAGAGAAAGCAGCAAAGTAACGGGCGGGTTCATGTAGGGGAACTCTCAATCTTTTCCCGCCATCGTCTCCGCAATCCAACAGAAACGCTGAATAATAAAACTTCCTTTTTAGTAGCTCATCGCTAACTCCTTGTCTGACAAATAGTTATGGTATTACGAAAAATATTAAATAAATAGTTATATTTATCTTGACATTGTTATATTATTTGGTATAATACATACTCGCGGACAGTAGTTCGCAGTAGTTTACACAGGTGTGTAAAGGTAGCAGCCCGGCAAAGGGCAAGGCAGCGCAGAAGCGCAAGGGCAGTGGGGAGAGAAATCCCGAGAATAGTTGTTTGTAAAAAACAGAAACGGGATTTTTATTTCCGCGTTTTAACGCGATTGGAGTTGGATAATGAGAGAGATTAGGATAAAAATGCTGCTGCCGGAGTTTATTTACCAGTTGGCCGTCAAAACGCTTTTACTTTATCGTCGCCTCCGTTACGGCGATGCCTTCAGGATGCTCCCGCTTAATAAGGGCTTATTCGCATTGGTTTCGCCGGAAGATTACGACCGACTCGCCGCCTTCAAATGGTTCGCAGAAAAACGAAACAACACCTGGTATGCTGTCCGGCAGACAAGGTCGAAAACAAACCCGAAAAAGCAATGCCGAGTCCGTATGCATCGCGAGGTCCTCAACCCGCCTGATGACCTCTTCGTTGACCATCAGAATCATAATGGCCTCGACAACCGCCGTTCCATCCTGCGTATCGTTACGCTCCTTCAGAACGGCTTTAACAAAAGAAAAACAACCGCCTTATCCTCCTCGCGATTCAAAGGCGTCTGCTGGTCGAAACGCGAAGGCAAATGGCGGGCGCAGGGCAGACGTAATGGACGACAGTTTCTCATCGGCTATTTCGATAATGAAGAAGACGCCGCCCGCGCCTACGACGCCTGGGCCAAAACCGCCTTCGGCCAATACGCCTCCCTTAATTTCCCTCCCCCTAAAAAAGGCCTCTCCGACAAAGACAGCTTTCTGCTTTGTTATGGAAATCACAAAGATTGATTTAGGATTTTTCGATATATGCTCGTTTGTGGCGGATTGAAATTTCCTTCCTGCTTTGCTGATAACCTGATTTCCTTCTCCCTGTTCACCTGTTTCTCTGATTACCTGTTTTAGGCCTCTCCGACAAAGACAGTTTCCGCCTCTGTTACGGCCGATATAAAGGTTAATTGACTTCTGTTCTGCGTTCTGTATTCTTTGTTCTGTGTTCTGTGTTCTGTATTCTGTGTTCTGTATTCTTTGTTCTGTGTTCTGTATTCTTTGTTCAATGTTCAACGTTCGATGTTGGAAGTTGGACGTTCGAAGTTTTTCTGTCTTCCGTCATCTGTCATCAGTTCTCCGTTTGGAGTTCGGTCATTGCGAGCCCGTAGGCCGTGGCAATCTCTTATTAATTCTACATTCTAAATTCTCAATTCCCGTAGCGTAGCGAAGGTCCTCGACTCCAGCTCCGTAGGAATCGCAATCGGGGATCCATTTTAATGTTCCCCTTCGCACTCTTCGCACCCTTCGCACTTTTCCCACCTTCGTATCTTCTCAACTGTTCTCCTGCCCACCCTGAGCAAACGTAGTGCGTCGAAGGGCTCACCCGCCTGCCCTCGATTGCTGCTCCTTTGGTTCTTCTATCGGGGGAGTGTCTGCTTGCTTGGCCGGCAGCAGGGGGCCCAGTTTCCCCTTGTCCCAGCGAACGCTGGGAACCAGAAATTTGATTGGTTAAGACCATTTTTCCCGCAGCTTGCCATTCTATTTTACTTCGTCTGTGCAGCACATACAACTTTTTCCCTGTAATTTCCTTCCGTCCTCCCGTAGCGCAGCGAAGACCTTAGCGTAGATCAGCGAAAAGGGTTAACGGAGATTTATACAGCTTATGTTCGTTGAAAGCATGAAAAAAAGCTATCATTGACTGACAGCATTAAAAACCTATAATGCTAAAAGGTGAGGATTTATAACCTTACCGTATGGAAGGTATAACATATTAGAAAGGATTACGGTTGTGAATAAATCTATATCAGCAACGCTAGACCCCCCCCAAATACAATTGCCGACGATAATTCTTCAAGGAAGCGATTTTTCCGGTAAGAATCTGCCCATTAATCATAAACGAACCTGCCAATGCGGGCCCACTCATATTAATTGTATGACTGCAAAAGAATGGCTAAAAAGCCAATTGGGCGTTTGGCAGTTTTACTATGAGGGTAGAGATATAAGGGATAAGACACTTCATCCGGCAACGTTTCCTATTTCTCTTGCCAAGAAAATTATCGATCTTTTTACTCATCAAGGCGAATTGGTTTTAGACCCTTTTGTCGGAAGTGGAACAACACTAATCGCGTCCAATGACCTTAATAGGAATTGCGTCGGATTTGACCTTCAAGCCAAGTATATTGAGCTTTGCGGTACAAGATTAGCCAAAGACCCAAATATGTTTAACGAAACCAAACAAATTGCGGTTCAAGATGATGCAAGAAATATACCTCTATACCTTGATAGGGGCTCTGTTTCGTTAATTTGGACATCCCCACCATACGCTAATCTGCTTAATCGTAAGCGAAAGAATAAATCGAGGCGCAATCGGGATAATGGTCAGCTAAATAAGATTGAGCAATATTCCCAGGACCCGAGAGATTTGGGAACTTTATCTTTAGAAGAATATTCGCAGGTAATGGGCGATATATATGAAGGTATGTTACCCCTGCTTCGTCCAAAAGGTCATTGCGTTATTAACGTCCCGGATATGTGGTGGGAAAATGAACGTATAACAATACATGTTGCCTTAATCGAGGAATTAAGGCGGCGTGGTTATGAGCTTCGCAACGTTATTATTTGGGACAGAACCAATCTCGTAAATCAGATAGGCATATTCGGCTGGCCGAGCAATTATATAACAATGGGGGTTACGTTTGAATATCTGCTCGATTTCTGGAGGCCACCGGTAAATCAATAAAAACAAGGACGTTGATGAATATTTACACCAAAGAAACACTGATTCAAAAACTTTGTGAAATCAAAGCTATGGGCTGGATTCTTTCCGCCAGACAAGGCAACGTTGGGGGTATCGGCAACACCTTGGAAGATTTGCTAGGGATTAAAGAAAACAACCTGCCTATACCAAACGCAGCCGAATGGGAGCTCAAGTGCCAAAGAATAGGCACAACTTCTCTGACCTCAGGATTACATTTTGAGCCATCGCCTAGGGCAATAAAATTTGTTCCAAAGATACTTTTACCTAAATATGGGTGGGGTCACAAGGAAGCAGGTGGTATATATTCTTTGAATGAAATGAGCTTTCGGCAAACAATAACGGGCACAGTAAGAAGTGATAGAGGTTTTAAGGTCGTTGTTGACCGCCAGCAGCGAAAGGTTCTCATTTCCTTTGATGCGAATTCCGTTGACCCTCGGCATTCTGAATGGCTTAAATCGGTATCAGAACGTATTGGTCTCGGCGAATTATCACCACAACCATATTGGGGGTTTGATGACCTTGAACATAAAACGGGCACTAAGCTCCTTAACTGCTTTTATGTGCAGGCCAGAACAAAACGCGAAAAAGGCAAAGAATACTTCAAATATGAAAATATATTAATGCTTAAAAAGTTTAGCATTGATGCTTTTGTAACTGGCATCGAACAAGGTTTCGTTTACGTTGATTTCGACGCAAGAAGCGGGCATAATCATGGAACCAAATTTCGTTGGAGACATAATAGAATTGCAGATTTATATGCAGATGTACAAGCTATTTAAGGATTTAGCTTAACGAAATAATCGTCCGCGAAATGATTATCACAAAAAGTCTTAAACCGGATTAATCAATTACTAACCCCCTGCTTTTGCAGAAGCTCGATTACAAATTCTTCAACGTCTGATTCGAAGATTGAGGTCATGGTTTCAGATTTGCTCCTTCATTGAGAAATCCGTGATCGATCGGCCAAAATACCATTGGAGAAACACGATGGTTAGTTAGAAGGAAACTTGCTCGAACAAAATATTCAGGACAGTACCCCCAAAACATCCAAATAGAAGTAGAATATGGGAAATGCTGGGTTGTATTTTTCGGGAATATATCTACTTTCATCAAAATAGAATTTTTATAACCTTTAGGGGCTGGAGCTAAAAAGGGGGACAATCTTTGACTTCCTACGCACTCATCTAAAGGAGGAGAAAATAAACTAAGAAAATGAAATGGTTTTTTCACAGGAAACCAATCAAACCTTTTCTCTGATAATATCTTTCCAATAGGATTTTCTCTAAGATGCATTACTTGACCCTTAGGATGAAGAGAAATATGAAAACCATTTTTGATTTCGAATTCGGCTTCTTTTTTTTGGTCAATAAGACGGCCTTGATGTGATGTAGAAGTTCCTATTTCGATTAATCCTTTCTTAATGTGAAACTTGGATGCAAATATCAATGTATTATCCCCTGTAAATCCCATAGTACAAAAATTTACAAAAGAATTATTACATAATAAACCTAATCTAACTTGTTTTCGTGATACTTGTTTTATTATGTCTGTCATCGACATGTTTTTGCTCTTCGTCTAATCTGGGCGGCTAATCTGGGGACACCATACTTATTTCCGTTACAATACAAAAACCGTATCCTTCCGGCCTGCCCTCGAATGTCTTTGTCGGGGGCCATTTTTTCTAAATCAACTATAAATCCTCATTTATCCCGTGTCAACATTGTCCTGAGCATAGTCGAAGGAATTTATTTCTCACCCTTATAAACAAACTTTTTATGGCAAATAATCAGTGAAAATCTGTGAAATCCGTGGTTGGATTAAATCGTCAATCGAAAATCGAAAATCGGAAATGATTTTAATCCGTCCTCTGTCTTCCGCCTTCCTGCCATTCGCCTGCCTGCACTCGCACTTCGTTGGCGGGTGTCCTCGCTCGTCCTCGACTAATGCTCCTTAGGAATCGCAATCGGGGGAATGTTGTTATCGGGGATGCAGGCCGTAGGCAGGGGCGGCGGCTTCCCCAACTCATCACTCATCACTCATCACTCATCACCATTCCATCTCCGTGTCTCAAAATACCTGCTTCTTAAATCACTCGATAAGTATATACGCATATACTTATATACTCTTTTGGCCAAACTTGTATAAATCCGCCTGCCAACGAAATTGTTGCCAACAATCCTGTAGTATTTTATTTCCCCCCCTTCCAATTCTCATTTTAATCCCAATACTTTGCAATCTGCGTTCAATTCTGCAATCAAAAATCTTCTTAAATCAGCAATCAACAATCATAAATCGGAAATGATTTTAATCCGTGGAAATCCTTCTTTCTTTAATCAATCGTAAGGCAAGTTTCAAGCAGTTAGCTTAGATTTTAATCTGTGTTTTTACTTGGCTTAATAAAAGGGGAGCCATTTTTCGGCTACCCGGTGGATGATGGCAAATCTTTTGACAAAGCTCGCTTTATGAGAAAGATTTGACGAATACACCAAGCCAAGTAAAACAGTGTTAATCAGTGTCTAAAAAATCCGTGAAATCCGCGATTCAAATCATCAATCATACTATGGCGTCCCTTTCGGGAGTGGTGAAAAAATCCTTTTTAGTGTCAGCCGGTAAATTGCCTTCGGCAATGGGCAACAAAGTTGTCCGGCAGACGAAAATAAGACCTTGGCGGAAGCTTGCTTACAAAAAGGGCTTATTTGAGTACGCCTCACCGGCTGCCCTCTGTGGTCTCTGTGTGCTCGGTGGCTTAAAAAATCCGTGAAATCCGTGGTTCTTTTTTTTACTTTTTCCTTTTTACTTATAATATCTCCGCGTTCTCTGCGTGCTCCGCGGTGAAATGTGCTGTTTTGGTCAGTAGGTTCAAAAATGGTCAGTCCTTCCCAACCGGCTTGTGATTCAATCACTTACGTCAAAAACCCACGATTTTTAACGACCCAAATGGTCGGCCAACAATCCCGCCTCTTTTTACGTCCGAAAAAAATAAGAAATCGTAACTACCTGTTACTTATGCACTTACGACTTGTGCTCTTGTGCTCTCAAAGTTCTGGCACGCCGTTCGCTCTTATATATTCGGGTAATTAGAAAACGCAAAGGACGCACCTATGATGATTATGAAATAGCGGCTTAGGAATCAGATGATAGTTCTTGTTCAGGCGACAGTTTTGACAGTGGGTTTAAACGGCAGAAACGAAATAATCAGGGAACTGCCGGTCAGATTAATCACAATGCAGTCGGGTTTAGCGGCTGCTCGTTCTTTGAAAAATGAAAAGGTTAATAGTGTTATCAGCAGGTGGGACCTAAAGGATATGCCCGATGGGAAGTTCTTAAAGACCCTCAGAGCGGCTAAACCTTATATTCCCACGATTGCCTTCGTCAGGCCGGGTAACAAAACACAGGAAGTTGCGGCTCGTGCCCTCGGCGTCTCCGCCGTCCTCACTGAGGATGCAGGCGATGACACCTTCAGGGATACACTCGCTAACCTCCTCGGCCTTAAAGGAGACGTCGCAATCAGGGCTATTTCACCCGCTGAAAACATTAAAGAGCTGATGAGAGAGAGATAGTTCCGACGGCCTGAAAACCGTCCGTTGCTGTGAGAGCAGACACGACCCCTCTATTATCCCGGGCCGTGATTTTCTTACTTAGTCGCCTTTGGCGACGTGCTCACGAGGAGTTTTCTCCCCCCCAAGCTGGGCTTTGTTTTGACCCCAGACAGATAAAAAAATCTAAAGCGAGGTTAACAGGCCCGGCACGCAATCATACGCCCCCGCTGCTTCGTTTTGAGAAGCAAAACGGCGGGGTCGGTTAAGATAACGATATCTACACATTTTCTCTCCCCCTTCTTCGCTGGATTTGGCCTCTCTTCACAAATCCAGCACGGTATCATACGCGGCGTATGGCCGCGGTAAAGATAACGATATCTACACATTTTCTCTCCCCCTTCTTCCGCTGGATTTGAACTCTCTTCACAAATCCAGCACGGTATCATACGCGGCAATCAGCCGCGAGATAACGAATAACTACTCATTCTCTCTCCCCTTCTTCGCTGGGTTTGACTCTCTCTTGACACCAAACCCAGCACAAATACGACCGTCCGCCGGCTGGTTTTTTGGAAGAAAACTGGTTTTCTGGAAGTAAAACGGCGAGGCGTTAGTATATAAGCTCATTCTCTCTCCCCTTCTTTGGCTGGGTTGAGGACTCTCTCACGCCCAGCTAGATGAAAATCACGTGTTCCGTGTTATCGGGATTCGTGATAAGAATATGGAAGAGCAAGAATTTCTCTCTCCCTTTCTTCGCTGGGTCTTACTTGTTTGCAAAAACAAAATAAGCCCAGCGCGGCTGTATGCGTAGCCGCTCGTTGCGGCTGTGCTTGAAAATAGAAACAGCGTGAAAGTCCCCTGGCCGGGCAGGTTGCAAAACCTGCCCGGCCAAGTGTGTTTATGGAATGAACATCACATAACAAAAGAATTGAAGGAGGAAAGGATGAAAAATGATTTTTCGAGACAGAATTTTTGTGTAATAACAGTATTGCCCCTTCTTTTGTCGTCCCTGGCTTTGGCGGCGTCCGATCCGGTTGTAATCGAGGAGTTCGAGGACATTGGCTTTAGTCACTATACAGTTGTTAATCCGGCCGACAGTAGCGTTGGAGACATTGTGGGTTTCATTGTCGAGGTCGATTATCAATATGGATTGCTCGCATATACCAACAACGGATGGCTGGCGCAGGGGATGACAGATTTCATGGAAGAACCTTTAAACCCAACCACGTGGGATTTAAAGATGAAAGTCAATTACTCGTCAGTGACTTACGATCTGACGTGGCGTCAGTTTTTCGGCGGAATCGACTATCCTTTCGGTGACGTAAAAGCAATCGGCTATTATGTAAGCTACAGCGAGATTTCTCCGGACACATACAAATTTGACTGGTCGTATTCAGAGTCGCCATACCATTTGCCAATTCTGCCGGGTGAGATACTCGGTGATTTTAGCGCAAACGTGGACGGACCGTGCTCGGAGTATCTTCTGGCTTATATTGATGACGCCCAAAACGACACCTTTAGCAATAACGGCCTTGCTTCATTTCGTGGAGAGGCGATTCCAGAGCCAACATCGCTGGTGCTGTTTTGTTTAGGTGGGCTGGTTTTTTTTAGAAAACGAAAGGTATGATTTGAAAGATATTTGTTGAATAATAATAGAAACAGCGTGAAAGTCCCCTGGCCGGGCAGGTTTCGCAACCTGCCCGGCCAAGTGTGTTTATGGACTTACGATTCTTTACCACAGAGAAGCACGAAGAATTTAGACACTGATTAACGCAGATTTACACTGTATTTTTATCAGCCACAGAGCAAAGGAGTGCACAGAGATTTCAACTGGTTTTGTGTGCTCAATGCGAACTGTGCTCCAAAT
>JAFGDN010000029.1 GCA_016932095.1 Sedimentisphaerales bacterium | reverse complement strand
GCCGGTTTCAGGCGTTGCCTGTCCGCCTTACGGCGGCTATTTCCATCTACCAGTTGAAACTGGTAGTATTGAAATCGGAAGAATAAAGCGAAGTTCTTATGAATTAGGAGGTCCGATAAGCAAATTGAGCGAACGTAAAACAATGAAAATCGCGAGCAGCGAAGGGATGGTCCTATATATACGGCAAATAAAAAAGCCATTTCGCCGTCTGGCAGGCAAAATGGCCTTTAATATTTCGGTTTTCAGAATCGTTATTCAGCTATATTATATAGCCCTTTTGTTCGAGAAGCTCTTCATATTCTCCTATTATCTCGCTGACGGTTTTTCCCTCGATATTTGCGTTCTTTGTTGCTTTGAGGTCCAAACGTAATTTGATGTTAGCGGAACCAGTTTTGAAATCGAGCAGTTTCCAGACGTCATTACCTTTCAAACTACCGGCGATGTATCTCTGAATATTGCCTATGTCTTTAAGCGAAGCTTTCCCATAAGAGACCATATACCTTCTTGTCGTATCGTCAAAGCACCGCAGCAGCATTTGTTTTCCCTTGTTCGTGTCTATCAGCAGTATCTCCACATCGTTTACCAGGGTTGTGTTCTGAGTTGGGTTGCCGGCCCATTTTTCGTAATGCAAATGCTGGGCTTCGCTAACGACTATATTGTCCGGATTCGACAAATCCGCGTTTATGACTAAATAACCGCCTTCCTTTTTGCTGCTTATGAGGTTGTTGCCTACATCGAATTGCTGCCCGCTCGTAGTGGTCTTGAATACCAGAATCTCGGCCTGTGCAGGCAGGCAAAACGCAAGTGCAAGCAGTATTAAAGTTACGTGTTTCATAGCATATAATCCTTTCATTTTTCGTTATACAATTTCTTAGTTATCGCCGGCTAATTGCGCAATCTCACTGGAGCTCAGGGCACGGTTATAGATTCTTACATCGTCAATTTTACCGTTGAGGGCTTTATTCCTGTAAATTCCGTTGTTTCCAATATCGGCGTAATCGGCAAAGCCGGTCAGGCCGGGGAATGCACCGACGACTCTGGCAGCCCCGTCAACATACACTCTATAGCTTGTGGAGCTCCACGTCAGGGCAACGTGATACCACCTCTGGTTTTCCAGAGTGTAAATATTTGTTTGCGTCTCGTGGGAATCGCTCAATCCCACGCACAAGCTGCCGTATTTGAGATAAAGCTGTATTCTGTTATTCAGATTCTGGTCAGCGTGCCCGAACAGATAGTGTCTGGACATCGTTTGCCTTTCCACGTAAACCCACATCGAAATTGTTCCGGAGTATGTGCTGAAGTTGGCTGTGCTTACTTCTACAGCGTCATTCGGAACGCTGAACACAATGGCGCCGTTTGTTACTCCTGAATCCCAGTCCAAACCGTTTTTAAGATAACCTGTGTTGTTGCTTGACGAAGAATCGCCGGCTGTTTCTCCGCTTGTCTCGTCAAATTTCCAATATCCTATTTCCCCAAGGGATTGTGCGTCTATAACGGTTATGTTTATACGTTCGTAGTCCGTGTCGGAACCGTTTGGCGCTGTGAATTCGGCTTCGTAATTTCCTGCGTTGCTATAATTAGGCGTCCATGTAAATACATTGGAAGTCAATAAGGGAGCGCCCGGTAAATTGTGGCTGGACAGCTCCACTATGGTGCCGGGTTTTGTTCGTATTGTGAAATTGAGGTTGCTGCCTTCCACCACTGTTTTGTCGCCGATTGGCAGAAAGACGAGCGCCAAATCGGCAATTTCCCCCGATGTCAGTGGTCGGTTATACACCCGCACTTCATCTATGAGGCCGTTGAATCCTTCTGTTCTGGAAGAGGTATTTCCTGTGTTTCCGATATCCGCAATAGTGTTTAACTGCGTCAATTCCGTGTAAGTTCCTGTCGCTCTTTCTGCCCCGTCAACATATACGATGCAGTTTGTGCCGTTCCAGCTTAGTGCGATATGGTACCAGGTTTGCGCGTTGAGCAGCTGAATGTTAGTTTGTAGAGAGTTGGTATTGCCCATACCAACACAAAGATATCCATTGTCCAGATATAACTGGATTCTGTTGGACCAGCTTTCTACGGTGTGGCCGAAGAGGTATTGTCTGCCTGACTGGCCTGCCTGTCTTGCCCAAAGCGCAATTGTGCCCTGGCCGGCGCTCATGCCGGCAATCGGCACCTGGACGGCGTCATTGCCGCCCGCGAAAGTCGCTTCGCCAGCAGCCGTGGCCTGGGCGCCGTTAAGCATAGTTCCGGTGTTATTATGTCCAGATATATCGGCAACGCCGTTTCCGCTCGTATCGTCGAACGCCCAGTGCCCGGCCAGTCCGTTCGAATAGACATACCCTCTTGTTGTTAACGGCATCGCGTTTCCGGCGGCGTCTTCGACGTTTGCCACGGTCAGCGTGTAACTTGTGCCCTGCTGGTGGCTCGATGTATATAATACAACTCTATTATATTCTGAATAGAGCTGCAATGAATTTAAAATCAGGCCGTTACTAAGGCCGTAGTTGGCGGCGGTCGTTGCGGACGTCTCGTCAAGTGCCTCATTAAAAAGAATTTCTACTGTGTTTTCCGAGGCGGCCACGTAAGTAATCAACGGTGGGGTTGTATCAGAAGCAAGTGCTTCGATTGTAATAACAACTGTGTCAGTGTCGGTAAGCCCGCCGTTGTCGGTGACCAGCAGCGTAATTGTGTGCTGGCCGACGTTCAAAGTTACGGTCGGCGTTGGCCCCGTGGCGATTTGACTTCCGCCTTCAGTCCATACGAAACTGACAATTGAGCCGTCCGGGTCGCTTGAGTTTGAGCCGTTAAGCGTAACCTGTTCGCTGCCGTTTAGGTCGCTGTCCGTCAGCGTCTGGTTCGGCCCGGCATCTGAATTCGGCTGGAGGTTTTGGCCCGAGCCCGAGGCATATTCATAAGCGCCAATGTCGTAGCCCGAACCCTGAGGTCTGGTTGTGCCCTCTATATCGATGGCCGGCGCGTTGAGGGAGATGCCGGCGTCTATTGCGACCGAACCGGCCGCAAGATGATAGTTGCGATTGGCGGAACTGACGAAAAGCGCGTTTATGTTGACGCTGACCCGCTCCGTCGCGTTTGGCTGGTAAGGATACGTATAGCCGTTAACAAAAACGGGATTATTTCCGAATATATTGTTGCCATGACTGACAACACGGGCAGTAACCGAACCGGTGTCTGATTCCATCGAGAATGTTTCGATGATGTTGTTATACATTGCGTTAACATGCACTGTGTCGTTATTGGTTCTCATATGGAGTTGGCCGCTGCCGGTGGTTGCGCCGGAAATAATTGTGTTGTTATATATGGATGTGCTTTCGCCGCTCTTGAGGTTTATATAGGCGCTTGTGGTTGGTATGTCATGAATCAGGTTGTTTGATATCACGATATTGGTTTTTCGCCCCGACCCCGATATCATTATTCCCTGCATTTCTCCGCCGTAGATATTATTGCCTGTTATTACTATATCGTCAAATGACCCGCTGTCATCATAAAATTCGATACCGTCATTATGCCAGGTCTGTCCGGCATGGCCGTTGTCTATATCATAAATTTCATTGCCCTGTATGAGCCAGTGGTTGTTGCCGCCGGTTATACCGTCGTCGGCGAGGTGGTATATTTTGTTGTTCCTGTAGGTCAGATAGTTGTTGTTATAGCCGGAAAGACCTGAGCGGGCGTCGTGGATATTGTTGCCTTCGTAAAGAATGTTGTTGCATCTGTTTGTGCTTATCGCAATGTTCCACGTTGTCATCTCAATATCACAGTTCTTGACCTCAACGTAGTTTACGGACGATAATACGACGGCGGCAGTGGTGTCGGGGCCAACCAGATGCAGACCGTCAAATCGCAGATAGACATTAGTGTTGCTGCCGCTAAGGGAAATAGACATTACGGGAACATGGAGTTGCTCCGCCTGATACGTTATCCATCCGGATCTGGCCGAGTTGTCGGAAAATCTGCCGTAGTTGCCGCTTTTTAAGATTACCGTATCGCCGGCCACTGCGGATGACTGGGCCCTTGTGATTGTTCTCCAGGGAGATTGCGATGTTCCAGGGTTGTCATCGACGCCATTAATAGCGTCCACGTAATAAGTGGCGGCGGGGGAAATGACTGCGGCGTTTATACAAACGAATATGGCGATACAGGCCAGAAAAATATCTTTTCGCCTGGCTATTTGCTTGCTGATTTGCATACAGGCCGGTTCAAGTTTTCTCATAATTCCTACTCCTTGTTCAGTCCCATTCAATTGGGATTATTTAACAACCTTCTAAAAGATTCAAAATAACCGGGGCCTTGGCAAATCTTTTGGCAAAAAAAATAATAGTGAATTGTACTAAAAGGAAACCATGAAGTAAATAGATAGAAAAGATTTTTAGATAAGATACCAACTTTGAAGGGCAACGCCTCGGCGGCGGAAAAATCGGAGCATTATAGGACTCATTTTATAAACCCAATCATTTCAAAAACAATGTGTTCGGCGCCAGGAAATTCTAAAATGCAGGGTGTGCTATACGGCTCCAGGGAAGTGATTTTGACAAAACTATCCAAAAGAGTGTGGGAATAAGGCATCCTTGCCGATTTTAATGGAAAAACAGGCAGGAAAGCCAAAAATGGCCGGCTATACCGTCTCATCGGCCTGGATTATAAGATTAGAGCCAGGACGATGCGCGGCTTCAAGAATTGGCCAAAGGCATTGGAACATTGCTATTTGTCGGAATAGCCGCGGGGCAGGGATGGCGTCTGCCCGCCTCGCCTCGCCCGCGAGTCGGGCGAGGCGGGCGATTTGCGAAAAGTAATCTGAGAAAGCGGGTGATGCGGCCGGCCCCTGAAAATTCCCCCACAATCTTTGGGATGATTACCAGAAATTTACCGTGTTTGTTTTTACAGCGAACTGTGCTACAATAACAGGTTTGGATTATCACTGAACTTCTGAGAATTATAACGTAAAGTTTAAAATGGCGGAAACAGCGGAAAAAGTAATATCAATAGTCGGTGCGGCCGAGCATAACCTCAAGAATATAAACCTCAGTATCCCCCGCGATAAGCTTGTCGTTATCACCGGCATAAGCGGCTCAGGAAAAAGCTCGCTCGCCTTCGACACGATTTTCGCCGAAGGCAGACGCAAATACGTCGAATCGCTCAGCTCATACGCCCGCCAGTTTTTGGAGCAGATGCAAAAGCCCGCGGTCAATGAAATCACCGGCCTTCCCCCGACAATCGCAATAGAGCAGCGCAGCGCCGCCGCAAATCCCCGCTCGACCGTCGCCACCACCACGGAAATTTACGACTACTTTCGCCTGCTTTTCGCAAGGGCGGGAACCCCTCACTGCTGGGTTTGCGGCAGGGAAATAGCAAGCCAGCACTCTTCGCAGATTATCGATTGGCTCCTCGGCAAAACAGCCGGAACAAAAGTCCAGATTTGCTCGCCGCTGATTCGCGGCAAGAAGGGCGAGCATAAGGACGTATTCAAAGCCATTCAGCGGGAGGGCTTTGTCCGAGTTCGCGTCGATGGCGTAATTTACGACATCCGAAATGCGCCCGCACTCGATAAAAACAAAAAGCACAGTATCGCCGCCGTCGTTGACCGCCTGATTATCAATAACGCCGTGCGAATCCGCCTCGCCGATTCCGTCGAAACCGCCTTGAAGCTCGCCGACGGGATTGTCATGGTTTTAAGTCAGGAACCCGGCGCAAAGGATAACGTCAAATGGACCGAGACCATATACAGTGAAAAATTCTCCTGCCCGAACCACCCTGAGGCGTCGCTCGAAGAGCTGTCGCCGCGCCTGTTCAGCTTTAACAGCCCTTACGGCGCCTGTAAAAGATGCGACGGCCTCGGCACAATTCTCGAATTTGACCCCGACCTGATTGTTCCCGATAAATCACGCTCGCTGTCCGACGGCGCCGTTGACGCCTGGCGTAAGGGCGGCAAGCAAATGAATATGTATTACGGCTGGCTCGTCCGCCGGTTCTGCGACGATTTCAACGTCAGCGAGACGATGCCCTTCGAACGTTTACCCGAGCAGATTCGCCGAATCCTGATGTTCGGCACAAACGACGACGACGAAAAGAAATTCGGCGCCCAGTTCGAAGGCGTCATCCCGAACCTTATGCGCCGCTGGAAACACACCGAAAGCGAATACGTCAAGGAGCGCCTGCACAGCTATTTCGGCGAGCTGCCCTGCAAAAAATGTAACGGTGCGCGCCTTCGACCCGAAGCAATCGCGGTAACCGTCGGCGGTATGAACATCTCGCAGCTTTCAATGCTCAGCATCGAACAGGCGAAGAAATTCTTCGAAAACCTCAAGCTCGACAAACAAAAGACGCTCATCGCAGAGCAAATACTGAAAGAAATCAAACTTCGTCTCGGCTTTATGGTCGATGTCGGCCTCGGATACCTCACCCTCGACCGTCGCAGCGGCACACTCGCGGGCGGCGAGGCCCAGCGCATCCGCCTGGCCACACAGGTCGGAAGCGGCCTCGTCGGCGTCTGCTATGTCCTCGATGAGCCGACCATCGGCCTGCACAAACGCGATAACGACCGACTGCTCAGAATCCTCCGGCGTCTGGCCCGAATCGGCAACACCGTCATTGTCGTCGAGCACGACGAAGACATCATCAAGGCCGCCGACCATATCATCGACATTGGCCCCGCCGCCGGAGCCCACGGAGGCCGGCTCGTCGCGCAGGGCACGTTTGCGGATATTATAAATTGCAGGGCCTCCCTTACAGGCGATTACCTCAGCGGCAGAAAAAAAATCGCCCTCCCCCTCAGAAGACGTAAATACAATATATATAAATGTATCGAGGTCAAAGATGCCGCCGAGCATAATCTCAAAAATATCGATGTCAAATTCCCCCTCGGCGTCTTCGTCTGCGTTACCGGTATCTCCGGCTCAGGCAAAAGCACACTCGTTGACCAGGTTTTATTAAGGGCGTTACGCCGCCGACTTTACAACTCCCGCGAGCATCCCGGCAAACATAAAAATGTCCTCGGAACCGCCCAGATAGATAAAGTCATCGAAATCGACCAGTCGCCCATCGGCAAAACCCCCCGAAGCAACCCCGCCACCTATACCGGCGTCCTCGATGAAATCCGCAAATTATTCGCAAAAACCCGCGAGGCCAAAATTCGCGGCTACAAGGCAGGCCGATTCAGCTTCAACACTAAAGGCGGCCGGTGCGAATACTGCAAAGGACAGGGCACTATGGTCATTGAAATGCACTTCCTTCCCGACGTTTACGTTACCTGCCAGCAGTGCAAAGGCAGACGATACAACCCCGAAACCCTCGAGGTTACCTACAGGGGTAAATCAATCGCCGACGTCCTCGCTCTGCGGGTCGATGAGGCCCTCAAATTCTTCGCAAGCTTCCCCGTCATCGTTCGACTGCTCAAAACCTTAAACGACGTCGGCCTCGGTTATATGCAGCTTGGCCAGCCCTCGACGACCCTTTCAGGCGGCGAGGCCCAGCGAGTAAAATTATCCGCCGAACTTGGCAAGGCCGCCACCGGCCACACCTTTTACGTCCTCGACGAGCCCACAACCGGCCTGCACTTCGCCGATATTCATAACCTCCTCAACGTTCTGCAGCGCTTGTGCGATTTGGGCAATACAGTCGTAGTAATAGAGCACAACCTCGACGTAATAAAAATGGCCGACTACATTATCGACCTCGGCCCCGAAGGCGGCGACGCAGGCGGAACCGTCGTCGCTGCCGGCTCGCCCGAGGAAATCATAAAAAACAAAACCAGTTACACCGCCAGATACCTGCGTGCAAAACTTGAAGAGGAAAAAAATGAAACCGGAACTTAGAATTTAGAATTGAGAATTATGAATGTAAAAACGCTCAAGTGGCTCGGCGGAATCGCCGGCTGCCTCGAAATCATCGACCAGCGACGCCTGCCTGCCGAATTAAAAATGCTTCAATGCACAAACGTCAAACAATTATACGACGCCATTAAAACGCTCGCCGTCCGCGGCGCACCCGCCATCGGCGTCGCGGGGGCATACGGCGCAGTCCTGTCGTTAAAGAAACCGCCCGCCAAAGCGTCGCTGAAACAGGCGTTGGCGATTTTGAAAAGGGATTGTGATTACCTGGCAAGCTCACGACCTACGGCCGTGAATCTGAGATGGGCAATTGATAGAACAGTCAAACGCGCAAATGCCTTTGTAGAAAAACACCCATCCTGTAACTTATCGCAACTGCGAAAAATCGTCTTGGCCGAGGCCAACGCCATTTTCAATGAAGATGTCCAAATGTGCCTCAATATCGGCAAAAACGGCTCAAACTTCGTCAAAAACGGCTTTTCGATTTTAACTCATTGCAACGCCGGGGCATTGGCCACGGCTGGTCAGGGCACGGCTTTATCGCTTTTGTACGAAGCCAAAAAGCAGGGCAAACGCTTCAAGGTCTTCGCCGACGAATCAAGACCGCTATTACAAGGCGGCCGCTTGACCGCCTGGGAATTGAAACAATCGGGTATAGACACGACCGTTATCTGTGACAATATGGCGGCTTCCCTTATGGCACAGGGTCAAATTGACATAATAATCGTCGGCGCAGACCGAATCGCCGCCAACGGCGACGCCGCCAACAAAATCGGAACGTATTCCTTAAGCGTCCTCGCCAAGGCCCACGGCATCCCCTTTTACATCGCAGCGCCATCAAGCACCTTCGATTTGAAAACCAAATCAGGAAAAGACATCCCCATCGAGCAAAGACCTGCCGACGAGGTTCGTCTTATTGGCAATAAAAAAATAACGCCCGACGGTATTAAGATTTATAATCCCGCCTTCGACGTTACGCCCGCCGAAAATATCACCGCCATAATCACCGAAAAAGGCGTCTTACAAAAACCGAACTCGCGAAAAATCGCAGGGATATTTTCTTTTTGAATTGTTTCCAGTTACAAATCCACAGGTGTTTTTGTTTGCCAGGTTCCTGGTTGAAATGATATATTGTCCCTATGGAAAAAATAATCAGGCAGGCCCAATACGGCGATTTGCTGAATGAAGTCAAAGCCCGCATCCGGGCTGCACAATACGAGGCATTAAAGGCCGTCAACAAGGAGCTTATCTCGCTCTACTGGGATATCGGCCGAATGATTGTTGACAGGCAGGAAAAACAGGGCTGGGGAAGAGCAGTCGTTCTTAACCTTGCGGCAGATTTACAGAAAGAGTTTCCCGGCGCCCAGGGATTTTCGGCTGCCGGATTATGGAGAATGCGCAATTTCTACCGGACTTACAAGAATAATGAAAAACTCGCACCACTGGTGCGAGAAATTAGCTGGTCGCACAATATAATCATATTTGAGAAATGTAAAGATGCTCTTGAGCGGGAATTTTATATCAGAATGACCCGACGAATGGGCTGGAGCAAAAACATTCTTATCCATCAAATCGAAAACGAGACATGCGAAAAGACGCTGCTGAATCAGACCAATTTTACTGATACCCTGCCGGCCAAAATAAACAACCAGGCAAAACTGGCAGTCAGAGATGAATACACCTTTGATTTTCTCGAGCTGGGAGAAGAATACAATGAAATGGAATTCGAGCGGGCGCTGGTCGCCAGGATGAACCGTTTTCTCGTCGAGATGGGCGGGGTGTTTGCGTTCATGGGCAACCAGTTCCGGCTTGAAATAGAGGGCAGCGAATACTTCATCGATATCCTGTTATATCACCGCAGGTTAAGATGCCTCGTAGCGGTCGAATTAAAGGTCGGCGAGTTTAAGCCGGAATTTGTCGGAAAGATGCAGTTTTACCTGGCTGCCCTCGACGATATAATAAAAGCGGAATATGAAAATCCTTCCATCGGCATTATCGTATGCAAGGAAAAGAAAAGAACTATCGTGGAGTATGCGCTGAAGGAAAGTAAAAAGCCGATTGCCGTTGCGAAATACAAAATCACAACGAAACTGCCTAAAGAATTGAGGAAAGAGCTTCCTGCTCCCCGGCAGATTCAGAATTTAATAGAAGGCATTTGAAATCCGTCGGGAAACATCACCGCGATTATTACCGAAAAAGGCGTGCTCGAAAAGCCGGCCGCGAGAAAAGTTGCGGCGCATTTTTCAAACGTAAAGCACTAAGGATTTCTTTTATGGTCAGGACTAAAATCATTTGCACGCTTGGGCCGGCGTCGTCCAATGAAACGGTGCTGAGAAAAATGATGCTGGCCGGTATGGACGTCGTCCGGCTGAACTTTTCGCACGGAACACACGAGGGGCTGCTGCGAAAAATAGAGCTAATAAGGATTCTAAACGCCAAATATCGCAGGCGGATAAAAATTTTAGGCGACCTCCAGGGCCACCGCATAAGAATCGGCGAACTCCCCTCACCGCTCGAATTGAAAAAACGCCGGACAGTATGGCTCACACTGCAAAAGGTAAAAGCAACGCCCAATAAGATACCTTTCGATTACATAGGCCCGTTATCCACTATCAAAAACGGCAATCATATATTCATCGACGACGGCAATATCGCACTGGAAGTAACAGGCCGGATTAAAAACTCCCTCAGGACAAAAGTAACAATTCCCGGTCTGCTTAAAGAGCATAAAGGCGTAAATATACCCGAGGCCCGCCTCGAATTTGGCGGCATAAGCCAAAAAGACGTTCAGGACATACTCTTTTGCAAAAAGCACGCCGTCGATTATATCGCCCAGTCGTTCGTGCGCACAAGGCAGGATATTCTCGACGTGAGAAATGTGCTCGGGGAGAGCTCGCCGTGCCGGGTAATCGCCAAAATCGAGAGCAGGGAAGGCATAAAAAATATCGATGCAATCATCAAGGCATCAGACGGCATTATGATAGCTCGCGGCGATATGGGCGTATCGCTGCCCGTTTACCAGGTCCCCGTTATCCAGAAAATCATAATAAAAAAATGCAATCTCGCCGCGAAGTTCGTCATAACCGCCACGCAGATGCTCGAAAGTATGACAGAAAGCCGCATACCGACCCGCGCCGAGGTTACCGACGTGGCCAATTCCATAATAGATGGCACCGATTTCGTTATGCTTTCCGCCGAATCCGCCATAGGAAAATACCCCGTCGAGACCGTCAGTATGATGAACAGCATCATCAAATTCACCGAAGGATATTTGAACGCATAAAGGGGACTTTCCGCTTTTTTCATTCCACATTTTGCTTCAAAAAAGCTGAATGTCCCGCTTTTTCCTGCGCATTTTACAAGCTTGCCCGCCGTAGACAGATTTCGTATTTCGATATTCGATATTGGACATTCTACATTGGACATTCACCTGTCTTCTGTCCTCCGCTTGCCCCGGCGCTTACCTCGGCGTAGCGCTTCAACGTAGCCGGGTAGTTCTTAAACGTAGCAGCGTAGTTACAAAACGAAGCCGGACTATACTGTTCGCCTTTCTTGCCCTTTGTGTATGGCGGCCTTACCTTTTAACCGCTTTGCGGAGTTGCCCCCGCGAGGTTTAGCCGCCGCGGTTAGTTTTGACGAAGTCTGGTTGTTGTCGAGGGGACCTACCAAATTTACTTCGATATTCGATTTTTGACTTGCCTTATTGTCCGACGTAGGGAAGCGAAGTTGTATGTTTTTAACTGTAATATCAAGGAAGGATTTTTACGAATTTTTATCTTGTTTTTAACAAAAAGACGATATAATCAAGTAGTGAAAGGTATGTCTATGGCATATAGCACAGGAACTATAGCTAATTATTTTTTAAGAAAAGGATTTGAAGCTAATATTCCTATTACACACTTAAAGCTTCAAAAATTGGTTTATTTTGCGCATGGCTGGCATCTGGCAATCTATAAAAAGCCATTGATAGACGAAGTGATTGAGGCGTGGCCATTTGGTCCAGTAATTTGTTCTCTTTACCATATATACAAAATTTATGGTAAAGATCCCATTGATTCCCTCCTACCTAAGAAGGAAGCCAACCAAAGCATTGACGAAATAACAAAAGCATTACTTGATAAAGTATGGGAAACCTATGGCCGCATATCATCCACTGACTTAGCAAATATGACACATACTAAAGATGGCCCTTGGTATCAAACTTGGATAGGAAGACAACGAAAAGGTGCTGAAATTCAAGATAATATCATTATGCATTATTTTTCAAAAGATAATTGATGCATCCAATCCCTAATAATCAACTTAAACAAATTAGAGCTGTTTCTCCTTCTCCCGATGACATTATTGTTGATGCACGAGACTTAGAAGATTTGGCTTACAAAAGCAGTGTATTAGACTTAGATAAAAAAATTTTAGAAAATTATCGTATTCACAGAGAAATTAGACTACGCAGAAAATATGCTCGTCGTATTTTTGTATTGATTGTTATTTGGTTGGCTGCGATGATTACCATTGTATTACTTCAGGGCAGCAACGGTTCAGATTTTTTTGGTTATGAGATTTGTTTTAAATTATCAGATAACATTGTTTTGGCATTAATTGGCGGGACAACTGCAAATATATTTTTCATTTTTCATTTTGTTCTTAAATACTTATACCCTAAGATTATCTAACTGATTAAAATGTATTCTCCGTATATTGGAAAACTATGTGGAAAACTATGGACAGTTAACTGTTTTTCCTCGTGCCACCCGTCAAATATATCTTTCGCCGCCTTCGGCGAATCCGCAACTTTGCATTTTCGATTTAATTTTTTAATTGCTTTTCGATTCTACCGACAATCCCGGCCTTTTTACAACCGAAATCTTTCATTGTCTATGGTTATCACTTTGCCGGTGCCGGCAAAGTGATAAATCATTCTCAACCTTCGAGAAAAACGACTATTTACAATCACTTTGCGCGCGCAAAGTGATACCCTCGACACACCCTGCCTGTTTACAACCAAAAGTGCATTTTTACGTCAATATCGCTTATCTTGGCGTGAAAAAGAAGGCGAAAATGCTGTAAGCATAGGCGGAATAATGACTTAAATTCTGGAATAAAACGGTTGTTTAAAACATTTGTATAAAACAACTGTTCGCCATTTTCGCGCAAGTATCCAAAACCAAAAATCGGAATTTTGAAAAAATTTTTTACTCCTTTGCCCACAAGCACTTACGTCAATT
>JAFGDN010000028.1 GCA_016932095.1 Sedimentisphaerales bacterium | reverse complement strand
AATTGACGTAAGTGCTTGTGGGCAAAGGAGTAAAAAATTTTTTCAAAATTCCGATTTTTGGTTTTGGATACTTGCGCGTTTTTGCCCAACAACTGTTTTAAACAAATGTTTTAAACAACTGTTTTAGTCCAGAATTTAAGTCCTTGTCCGGCATAGAGTTACGGCAAAAAAGCGGCCTGAAAACGATAAAAACAGCGTTCAGAGGGCTGAGGACGGAGGACGGAGGGCGGAAGACAGAGGGCGGAAGACAGAAGACGGAAGACAGAAGACGGAAGACAGATTGGATTCCCTGTTGCTGGCCCCCCAGCTAAATATATGCAGGGACAGGCAGACGGGAACCTTTGCTACGCTCCGGCTTGCGCGTTTTTGCCCAACAAATGTTTTATACAAATGTTTTATACAACTGTTTGAGTCCAGAATTGGGGCGATATTTTGACTATTTTAACAGGGAATAGCGGGCAGCGGACAATAGAAGGGGAACAGATTAGATTCACGTCAACAAGGGGAAATTACTTGCAAAATGGCGGTTTAAATGTAAACTCTTTAGTTCGGTTAAAACCATGCTTTTAATGAGAAAAACAGAAAGGAACCAATGATGGCTGATTATTCGGTAAGCCCCAACGGCGAAAAAATCCCAATACCCGCAAAAGAAGATTATGCAAAGGAATTGCAAAGGGTTGAGTCATTAGTCGATACGGCCCGCAAAGAGGGCAAGGAAATTGTGGTAGTAATGGGCGTTGGATTCGTCGGCGCGGTAATGGCGGCTATCATAGCCGACACGACCGACAAGAAGACGGGCAAGCCGGGCAAGTTTGTCATCGGCTGCCAGCGGCCAAGCCCGCGAAGCTACTGGAAGATACCAATGCTCAACGAGGGTAAATCGCCGGTCAAGGCGGAAGACCCTGAGGTTGACCCGATGATAAGGCGATGCGTGCTCGAAAAGAAGACGCTTATCGCGACTTATAACAGCGGCTGCCTGGGGTTGGCCGACTGCGTGGTGGTGGACGTGCAGTGCGATTACAGCAAGCAGCAGTTAGGCAATATGAGGACGGGCAAGGTCGAAATGGGCGCCCTTGAGGCGACGATGAAGACAATCGCGGAGAAGGTGCCTGCCAACTGCCTGACGCTGATTGAGACGACGGTAGCGCCCGGGACGACTGAATTTATCGCATGGCCGATTATGAAAAAGGCGTTCGCGGCACGTGGAATAACGAGTGAGCCGTTGCTTGCGCACAGCTTTGAACGGGTGATGCCGGGCAGGCATTATGTTTCGTCGATACGCGATTTCTGGCGTGTGTGCTCGGGCTGCAACGATGAGGCGCGGCGCAGGGTGGAGAAATTTTTGCGAGAAGTGCTTAATACCGAGCAATTCCCGCTTACGGTAATGGACAGGCCAATCGAATCGGAAACGACAAAGATTGTGGAAAACTCTTACAGGGCGACGATACTGGCGTTTTTAGACGAGTGGAGCTTGTTCGCGGAGAGAAACGGGGTCGATTTGATAAAGGTCATAAAGGCCATAAAGATGAGGCCGACACATAATAATATGATATTTCCCGGGCCCGGCATAGGCGGCTATTGTCTGCCTAAGGACGGCGGGCTGGGATACTGGGCATATAAGCATATACTGGGTTTTGAGGACGACATATTCAAGATGACAACCGCGGCGATTGACATAAACGACACGCGGGGTCTGCACGTTGCTGAGCTGACGCGCGACGCACTCAGGAATATGGGCAGGCAAATCGCAGGCGCCCGGATATTATTATGCGGGGCAAGCTACCGGCAGGACGTTGGCGACACCCGCTACAGCGGCTCGGAAATCGTCGTGCGGAAGCTGACCGAGATGGGCGCTGAAATGACGGTGCACGACCCATACGTGGAGCACTGGTATGAGCTGGAAAGACAGGATGATTACCCGGCGCCCGGGCATTCGTGGGCGAGATTTTTCCGCAACCAGAGCGACCTTGTGAATATTCGCGTTCAAAACGACCTTAAAGGGGTATTAAAGGGCGTCAACGGACTGATACTGGCGGTGCCGCACCAGCAGTATTTGAGCATTGAGGCGAAAAATATTGTCGAATGGGCAGGGGGGCCGATTGCGATAATCGATTGCTATGGTATTTTGGACGACGAGAAGGTTCGGCAATACTTCGAGCTGGGCTGCGAGGTAAAGGGGCTTGGCAGGGGGCATATCCAGCGGATAAAAGAGCAGGTGCGAAAGTCAAAGACGCAAAAGACATAGCGCGTATGCTGCGGCCTGTAGAAAAAAGTCGGCAATAGGGGTTGTTGTTATCGTGGCTTCGCAACAGGGGCAAAACCGAATAAAGGTGTTCATTTGCATCGGCATAGCAGTCGCGACATTAGTTGCCTACGAGCCGGTGAGGCATAACGGCTTTGTCAATTTTGATACACACACATACGTAACGAAAAATCCCTATGTGAATAAAGGGATAACGCTTCAATCAGTGACGTGGGCATTCACAGAGTATCGCTCAGCCAACTGGCATCCCCTGACGTGGATTAGCCATATGCTGGACTGCGAGCTCTACGGGCTTAATCCACTGGGCCACCATATAACCAGCCTGGTCATTCACATCGTCAACAGTGTGCTTTTGTTTCTGCTGCTTTACAAGATGACCGGCGCGACGTGGCGAAGCGCATTCGTGGCTGGCGTGTTCGCCCTGCACCCCGTTCACGTCGAATCGGTTGCGTGGATTGCCGAGCGCAAAGACGTTCTAAGCGGATTTTTCTGGATGCTGACGATACTGGTATATATCCGATATACGGAGCGGCCGAGCGTGAGAAGGTATATGCTCGTAGTCATTATTTTCGTCATGGGGTTGATGAGCAAGCCGATGGTGGTAACGCTGCCGTTTGTTCTTTTATTGCTGGATTACTGGCCTTTGGAACTGGTAGATAAAATTGGGCGGCACGGGAAACTCGGTCGCCTTGTCCTTGAAAAAGTTCCTTTAATTATTCTGTCGGCAATATCCTGCGTAATCACTTTTGTAACCCAGAAATACGACAAGGCGGTCATAAGTCTGGAAGTATTGCCTCTGCGCGACCGCATAATAAACGCGCTGGGCTGTTATTTTTACTACATTCTAAAAATGCTGTATCCGAAGGATTTGGCGGTTTTGTATCCCGCTCAGTGGTTGAAGATAGAAGAAGCGATGGTGACCGTTATTGGAGCGTCAGTCCTGCTGCTGTTGTGCAGGCACGGGAAACGGCGATGGCTGGCGGTCGGTTTATTATGGTATATGGGGACAATGGTGCCTGTCATCGGGCTGGTTCAGGTGGGCAGCCAGATTATGGCAGACCGATATACTTACATTCCTTCCATAGGGTTCTTTATCATAATAGCGTGGGCAGCAGCGGAGATCTTATCTAAAATTCGTCATTCGAGACGACTACTTGCATCTGGTGCGGCCTTAACGCTGATTACAATGGTGTTTTTGACGCGAGTGCAGGCGGGTTACTGGCGGGATACCATAACGCTGTGGGAGCATACCCTGAAGGTTACCAGGGATAATGAGGTCGCGGAAAATAATTATGCATTAACTTTGTGCGAGAAGGGCCGTTTTACCGAAGCCGAGGTTCATATAAGAAATGCACTCCGAATAAATCCGGCATATCTCAAGGCCCGTTTAGCCCTGTGTGATGTGCTTTTAAAACAGAATAAGTTCAGCGAGGCCATTGCCTGCTATAAAGATTATTTGACGTTTCAGCAGGATTCAGCGAGAGTTTACTATAATTTGGCGTTTGCATTAGGCATAGAGAAAAAATATGACGAGGCGCTGGAGTTTTTGACCTGCGCCCTTAATCTTGCCCCTAATTATCCTGAAATCCACAAAGGAATAGGGTATTTGCTGTTTAGAACGGGAAAATTGAACGAGGCCGTCGAACACTTTAATGAAGCGCTGAAAACTGACGCCAACACAGCGGAAATTTATTCAGCCCTCGGCTCAGTTTATTCCCAGCTGGGTAAAACCGACCTGGTAATCGAAAACTGGACGAAGGCACTTGAGCAAAGGTCTGATGATGCAATCATACTTAACAACATAGCGTGGGCTCTGGTTACCAAAAGAGATGTATCCGTCGAAGAGGCGAACAGGGCTGTCGAATTAGCGCAAAAGGCCTGCAGCTTGACCGGGCAAAAAAATGTCATGTTCCTCGACACGCTCGGCGCAGCATACTCGGCAGCAGGCAGACTCGACAAGGCGATAACGACCGCCCAAAAAGCCCTCGAAGAAGCCCGTAAGATTCAGGCAGCAGGCAGCGCAACGGACATAAACGTAGCTGATATTCAGGAACGATTAAATCTTTACAAGTCGGGCGAACAGTATCAGCAGAAGGAAAAGACGGGCGGCATATGACGGATAACGCAGGACCAAGGCGGATATTATGCCTGGTAAGCGCGGCGCTGATTCTGGCGACGCTTATCGCATACGAACCGGTGAGGCATAACGGGTTTGTCAACTATGACGACGACAAATACATCACCGCAAACCCTGATATACGGTCGCCCCTGACCTGGGAGTCATTCAAGCGGGCGTTTACAAAGCCGGACTCGCTTACGGTTAACTGGCATCCCTTAACCACGCTGAGCCATATTCTGGATTATCAGTTTTTTGAATTGAAGCCGGCAGGCCATCACGTCGTCAGCGTGCTTTTGCACGTTTTGAACGCATTATTACTGTTCTGGCTAATGGTAAAAATGACCGGCGATGTCTGGTCGAGCGCATTTGTAGCGGCGGTATTTGCGCTTCATCCGCTCCAGGTTGAGTCGGTAGCGTGGGCGGCGGAGCGAAAGACGGTGCTGAGCGGATTATTCTGGCTGCTCACAACAGCCGTTTATGTATGGTATGCAAGGCGGCCTGGCGCTGTGCGATACATAACGGTATTTGTCGTTTACGGTCTATGTATTATGACGAAGCCGGTTGCCGTTACGCTTCCACTGGTTTTGCTTTTGTTGGATTACTGGCCTTTAGAACGCTTTGAAAATGCCAGCTTCTCAATTCGAAAGGCGATTGCTGAAAAGGTTCCCCTTATGGCGTTATCGGGTCTTCTGAGCGTTATAACTTTTGTTTCGCAACGCGGCGGAGGGGCGGTCGCGGGGCTTGAGTTAATTCCATTTAACGCTCGAATAGCTAATATATTTCTTTCCTACGTGAAATATATTTACAAAATGATATGGCCGAGCCGGCTGGCGGTGTTCTATCCACATTCCCTGGTCGGCTTAACAGACGCCGCGGCAATCGGCTGTTTGTTATTATTCGTCGTAATAACGTTTTTCAGCTTACGCATCGGGCGGCGGAGAAAATACGCGGCGACGGGCTGGCTGTGGTTCGTCGTAACGCTTATACCGGTGATAGGATTAGTTCAAACCGGGTCACAGGCAATGGCGGACAGATATATGTATATTCCGATGCTGGGTCTGCTCTTTATTGTCGCATGGGCCGTCAGGAACCTCATTGAAACGCATCGCCATTACAAATATATCGCAGCAGCGTTATCTGTGGCCGTGCCGTTAATTCTTATAATTTTGACCCGCATACAGGTTGGATACTGGCGAAACAATATGACTTTATGGGAGCACACCCTGAAGGTTACCAAAAACAATACGGTTGCAGAAAATAACTACGCGAATACCTTGTGTGAGCAGGGCCGTATAAATGAAGCCGAGTCGCATTACAGGAACGCACTCCAAATAAATCCGCAATACTCCAAGGCCCTTTTAGGTCTTGGCGCCGTGCTTGTGAGACAGAAAAAGTACGTCGAAACCGTTGCCTGCTATAAGGAGTATTTGGAGCTGAAGCAGGATTCAGCGACAGGTTACTATAACCTGGCGTTTGCATTAGGTATGCAGAAGAAATATGACGAGGCGCTGGAGTCATTGACCAAAGCCCTAAAGCTTGACCCCAATCTACCGGAAATCCACAAAAGGATGGGGGATTTGCTGTTCAGGACGGGAAAACTGGACGAGGCCGTCGAGCACTTTAAGGAAGCGCTGAAGACCGACGCCGGCAACGCGGCAGTTTACTCTGACCTTGGCTCAGCTTATTATCTACAGGGTCAATATGACCAGGCGATTGAAAGCTGGACAAAGGCGCTGGAGCTGGCCCAAGCGGCAGGGCAGGAAGAGCTTGCCCGTAAGATAGAGAGTCAACTGGAGTCGTATAAAAAAGGACAATGAAATTACAAGAAAAACAATTATTCCTTCTCATAAGTATATCGCTGGTTATAGCAACGCTTATCGCATACGAGCCGATAAGGCACAACGGATTTGTGTCATTCGACGACCATAGTTACGTAACAGAAAATCCCAACGTCAGCGGCGGAATAACGCAAAGGTCGATTATATGGGCGTTTACAAAATACTACGCCTCGAACTGGCACCCTCTTACTTGGCTTAGCCACATGATGGATTGCGAGCTTTACGGGCTTAAACCACTGGGGCACCACATAACCAATCTGATTATTCACATCGCCAATAGTTTGTTTTTATTCCTGATGACGGCGAAGATGACCGGGAAAATCTGGTCAAGCGTCTTCGTGGCGGCGGCATTTGCGCTACACCCGCTGCACGTTGAGTCGGTGGCCTGGGTTTCCGAACGCAAAGATGTTCTAAGCGGCTTTTTCTGGATGCTGACTATTCTGGCGTATATACATTATGTAAAGCGACCCGGCGCGACAAGGTATATGCTCATATTACTATTTTTTATTCTGGGGCTAATGAGCAAGCCAATGCTGGTAACGCTGCCTTTCGTGCTGATTTTGCTGGATTATTGGCCTCTACATCGAATCCACAACATGAAATTAAAAGCGGAGCGACGCGACGATGCCGTTTCGGAAAGTCCAGATTCTCAATTCTCAATTCTCAATTCCGTTATCGAAAAGATACCCTTTTTCGTTTTGTCGGCTGTTTCGTGCGCAGTAACCCTAATCGCACAAAAGCGCAGCGGCACCGTGGTAAGCTTATCGGAATGGCCTTTGCATATCAGGGTGGTTAATGCACTGGGAAGTTACTTTAAGTACATAGTCAAAATGGCCTACCCGAAAAACCTCGCGATTTTATACCCCATACAGGAAAAGATATCAGTGGATGCCGCGTTACTGGCGGTTGTGGGAATTATATTCATACTTGTTATGTTGAGGCGGGGACGGCCGTGGCTTTTCGTCGGACTTTTATGGTATCTCGTAACACTACTGCCTGTAATAGGGCTTGTGCAGACGGGGAGTCAGATGATGGCAGACCGATACACCTATATACCATCGATTGGTATTTTCATCATTATAGCATGGTGTGCAGAAGAAATTACTGTGAAGAAGCACATACCTAAAACAATAACAGCAGCCGTGATGATAGTTTTATTGATTGTGATGGTTCTTTTGACACGGATTCAAACAGGTTACTGGAAAAACACAACCACGCTTTTCGGACGAGCTGTTGCCGTAATAAAAAATAATTATGTCATGCTCGATAATTTGGGCAGGTATCTTGTCAAACAGGGTAACTATGAAGATGCATTGAGATATTTTAAAGAAGCCGTTCGCGTCAATCCCGACTATATCCTTGCAAAAAACAATCTTTGCGCAACACTTCTGGCTCAGAACAAGACCGATGAAGCCATTGATTGTTTTAACGAGGCACTGCAAAAAGAAGGCAAATGGCCCGATATCTACAAGATATATTTCGGCCTCGGTTTGGCATACGAGAAAAAAGGCGATTTTGAAAATGCCCGGTTAAATTATAAAAAAACGCTGTCGATAGCTCCTGATTTCGAGCCGGCTAACAAATGCCTGGAATCATTGTTGCTCAAGCAAGGCAAAAATCCCAAGCAGTAAAATGAAAATTGGACGAGGCCGTCGAGCACTTTAAGGAAGCGATGAAGACCGACACCGGCAACGCGGCAGTTTAGCTCGGCTTATTATCTACAGGGTAAATATGACCTGGCGATTGAAAGCCGGACAAAGGCGATGGAGCAGGCCCAATCGGCAGGACAAAAAGAGCTTGCCAATAAAATAAAAAGCGAACTGGAGCTTTATAAAAAAGGACAGAGGCAATGAAATTACAAGAAAAACAATTATTCCTTCTCATAAGTATATCGCTGGTTATAGCAACGCTTATCGCGTATGAGCCAGTCAGGTACAACGATTTCGTGAAATACGATGACGACAAATACATAACCGAAAACTCCGACGTAATGAGGGGAATAACCCTTGATTCGCTAACTTGGGCGTTTGCAGAGCCGCACTTGTCAAACTGGCATCCCATGACTTTGCTTAGTCATATGCTGGATTGTCAGCTTTTTGGATTAAACCCAGTTGGGCATCATTTCGTTAACGTGCTTTTTCATATCCTTAATGCAATATTGGTTTTTGGGATTCTTACTAATTTGACCGGTTCGATTTGGGCAAGTGCATTTACGGCAGCGGTTTTTGCGCTGCATCCAATGCAGGTGGAATCGGTTGCGTGGGCGGCCGAGAGGAAAAATGTTCTTAGCGGCTTGTTCTGGTTGCTTACTATGGCTGCTTATATTCGTTATACAAAACGACCAGGCGTAAGACGGTATTTAATGGTGATTCTGATTTATGGTCTGAGTATTACGACCAAGCCGGTTGTGGTTACACTGCCGCTGGCCCTGATTTTACTGGATTACTGGCCTCTCGAGCGACTCCGCCTCGGACACGCTGCCGCCGGAAAAGCCGTACCAATCAGGTGGTTATTGATTGAGAAGATTCCGATGCTGGCGATGTCTATTGTTTTGAGTATCGTTACCGTTTTTGCACAGCAAAGCGGAGGGGCGGTTATGAAGCTGGAGGAAATACCGTTTGATTCACGAGCCGCCAATATGTTCGTCTCTTATATCAGTTACATCGGCAAAATGATATGGCCCGACAAGCTGGCAGTTTTTTACCCTCACATATCCGAAAACTTACAAATGAACAAAGCGGCGGCCTGCACATTGCTCTTTTTTTTGATATCAGTTCTGAGCATCTATCTTGGTCGTCGCAGGCGATTCATAGCAACCGGCTGGTTCTGGTACATTGTGACGTTTGTGCCAATGATAGGGCTTATCCAGGTAGGCGCGCAGGCGATGGCCAACCGGTATATGTATTTACCAATCTTGGGACTGCTTTTTATTATTGGTTGGGCTGCCAAAGACCTGATTGCCGGTAATCGCGGACACAAAGTTATCGCAGCAGCTTCGACTGCCGTCGTGCTGTGTTGTCTGTTAATGCTTACTCGCGGACAAGTCAGGCACTGGAAGAATACCCTGACGCTGTTGGGATACGCGCAGAAGTGCACCAGACCGAACATAGTAACGGAGGCCGGTTACGGCAGTGCTTTACTCGAAGCCGGCCGACTCGAAGAGGCAGAGGTGCACCTGAGAAAAGCGCTTAGAATGAAGCCGGAAAATCCGGTGGCTAATTTCGCGCTTGGCAGGATTTTTTTGCAGCAGGGGAAATTCAGCGAAGCCATTGCGTGTTTTAATGTGGTTTCAGAGGACTCCGTAAATCCAACGGAGTGGCATACAAGTCTCGGTGCGGTTTATGTGCAATTTGGCAGGTATGATTTGGCGGTTCAGCATCTAACCAGGGCTTTTGAACTGGAACCCACTCATACAGGTGCCCTTAACAATATGGCTTGGTTGCTGGCAACCACCGACGGTGTGTCTGCTGAAGACGCCAACAAAGCCGTCGAGTTCGCACAACGCGCCTGTGAGTTGACGGGCAATAAAGATCCCGCCTTCCTCGATACGTTGGCTGTAGCGTATGCCGCCAGTGGAAGATTCGGCGATGCGGTGAAGACGGCCAACGAAGCCCTCAATCTTGCAGAGTCAGTTGGGCAGAAATCCTTGGTCAGTGAGATTCGCAATAGACTAAAACTTTATCAGTCGGGCAAAAGGTATCAGCAGGAGAAGAAGAGAGATGACAGATAACGCAAGACAGTGGCGGGTGTTATGCTTAATAAGCGCGGCACTGATTTTGGCGACGCTTATCGCCTACGAGCCGATACGGCATAACGACTTTGTGTTAATGGATAACCCATATTACGTGGTGGGAAACCCAAACGTAAGCGGCGGCTTGACTCTCGACTCGGTAATCTGGGCGTTCACGGGCTCTCACTACGCAAACTGGCACCCGCTGACCTCGCTTAGCCATATACTGGACTGTGAGATATTCGGGCTGAACGCCTTTGGCCATCACATAATCAGTTTGATTATTCACATCGCCAACAGTGTGCTTTTATTTTTGATAATGGTGAAGATGACTGGGAAAATCTGGTCAAGCGCCTTCGTGGCGGCTGCGTTCGCGTTGCATCCGATTCACGTTGAGTCAGTGGCCTGGATTTCCGAACGCAAAGACGTTCTAAGCGGACTTTTCTGGATGCTGACGATACTGGCATACATACATTATGCAAAGCATCCCAACGTCGCACGGTATGTGTTTGTGCTGCTTGCCTTTGTGCTGGGGCTGATGAGCAAGCCAATGGTGTTGACGCTGCCGTTTGTGCTTCTTTTGCTGGACTATTGGCCGCTTGGGAGAATGAAATGGGAAAACGGCCCTGCCTGTAAAATCGCGTCCCTCGGCCGGCTTTTTTAGAGAAGGCGCCTTTGTTCGTATTATCAGCAGTTTCCAGCGCAATCACCTTCGTAGTCCAGCAACGCTCCCTCGTTGTAGCGAGTTTGGAGAGATGGCCTGTTCATATACGGGCAGTAAACGCCATTGGATGTTACTGGGATTACGTCGCCAAGATGCTGTATCCGAAGGGCCTGGCGATTCAATATCCGTTTCCTGAAAAATTGACATTCAACTCGGCGGCGCTGGCGGTTATGGGCGTGGCGGTGCTGCTGGTGTTATGGGGGCGGGGACGACGGTGGCTGGTAGTCGGCCTTTTATGGTATCTTGGAACGTTAGTGCCCGTGATTGGCCTGGTGCAGGTCGGGTGGCAGATGATGGCAGACCGATATACATATCTGCCGTCAATAGGAATATTCATTATTATCGCGTGGGGCGCAGAGGAAATCTTTACAAAAAAGCGATATCCTAAATGGATGCTTGCGTCGGTCGCGGCCGCGGCGCTAATAGCTATAGTGCTGATAACGAAGATTCAGACCGGTTACTGGCGTAACACCGATACGCTGTATAAACATACTTTGGCCGCGACGAAGAACAACTACATTATACTCAACAGCTACGGTCAGTATCTTTGCCAACAGGGCAAATATAAAGAGGGAATACCGTACTTTTGGGAAGCCCTGAGCATCAAGCCGAATTATATACCTGCATCCGATAATATCTGCGTAGCGTTTCTGGGACAAAATAAGCTCGATGAGGCAATAAGCTGTTTTACTGAGTTTTTGCAGAAAGAAAAGCACTGGCCTGAATTATATAGGACCCATTTCAACCTGGGCCTGGCATACGAGCAAAAAGGCAACTTTGCTGAAGCAGAGTCGAATTACAGAAAGGCGCTGGAGCTAAACCCGAATTGTTACGCCGCCCGGGAAGCTCTTTCGGCGGTGCAGGCAAGACAGGACAAATCGCCGTAAACAGGATTTTGGCTGCAACATTGTGATTAGGAATTTCTGTCCATAAGCAAGATAAGCCGGCTGTATTTATCGGGTGGGATTTGGTCTTTTAGAATCCTGCGGATATCACGCATAGGCGTCCGCTGGGTGGTATGGGTAATGACGATATGCTGATTGTTGAGCTTGTTTATGAGCTGAACAAACTCGCCGATGTGCATATGTCTGCCGGCGTGGGCCCTTTCGGCGTGCTCATCAATATAAAAAGTGCATTCGGCGATGAGGATTTTGCTTTCGGTAATGTAATTAAGCTGAGAAAAATCGACGAACTGGGTGTCGCCGAGGTAGGTTACAATCGGCAGTTCAAGCGGGTTGTCGATTTCAGCGCCTTTCTTCTTTAATTCCACGATTTGCGGGCCGGTCAGTCCGGCGAACTCGGCTTTAAGTTTTTTTCGTTTTTCGATTATGGTGTAGCCGACGGAGCCCCTGCTGTGCTTTGTCGGGAAGACCCTGGCAAAGAGATTGGGCTTAATCTGGAATTCGTCGCCCGGCTTAACGCCGACGAGGTTGGCGGGAAGCTGATTGCCGTCGAGTCGCGTCCAGCCATCGATGATATCCCTGATGGCGGGCAGCAGATTTTCGGGCGCCAGAATCGTGCCTGCGGCCTGGCCGCAGAAATTGCGGTGAGACAGGTAATAAGCGAAGCCGGCGGAATGGTCCATATGGCCGTGTGTCAGAAGGACGTGATTGACGGGTATGATTTGGTCTGGCGCCTTGCCGATATCGAAGCAGACGTCGAGCTGCGGCATCGCGACGACGGTCTCCTCGCCGGCAATCGAATAGCCGATTATATCCAAATCGTCAATTTTAATATGGGCCAGGTTATGACTTGCCATTTTACCCTTTTGGAAATACGGATTTTGTAAATGGTAGAGGCCTGGGCAATCCCTGTCAATTTGTTTCCGACGAATATATGGCTCAGTATTGGCTGTAAATCAGGGAACGGCGCCCTGTTCAATCTTGATTCATCGTAAGTCGCCGCCTGCTGCCCGGCTCATAACCGACCCTTATTTAATGGATTAGTGTAAATTCGTGGTTGATTATTCCCCGAGAATTATTTAGTATTCCCTGTTTATCCTAATTTGAAAGGGTTATCAGAATGACAAATTTGTGGATATTAGCTCAGGCCGGTCAAACCGGGGAACAATCTGAGGTTTCATCGCAGCCGGTAAGCGAGGTCGGTCAGTCGGTTGTCGCCGTTGACTCCGACTCTAACGCTCCGTCCAGGGCCGTCCCACAGAGGCAGTCGCCTTATTCTATGCTCATTTTTATAGTGGCGATTATGGCGATGATGTACTTCATTTTATTCCGCGAGCCCCGGAAAAGACAAAAACAGCAGAAGCAAATGGTCCAGTCCCTCAAGAAGAACGACAAGGTCAGGACCATAGGCGGCATCATCGGCACCATCGTTGACGTCAAGGACGACGAGGTTGTTCTCAAGGTCGATGAGTCAAACAATACCAAGATAAGGGTCGTCTCATCAGCCATTGGCAAGAATTTAACAGGCGAAGTAAAATAGAACCGTGCTCCGTGACCTGTGACCCCGCCCGGCGCCGGGCGTGGCGAGGAGTTACCATCGCCGAATTAAGAAGGATTTGATATGGATAAGAACCTGTCGTGGAAAATTATTCTGATTATCGGTTTAGTTGCAATCGCCGCCTGGACCTTATACCCCCCTGACAAGACGCTTAAAAAAGGAATAGACCTCGGCGGCGGCACCAGCTTAATTTACGAAATCGACGCCCACGGGATGAACACCGACGAAAGAAGGGGGCTTGCTTCGAGGATGATTACCGTCCTGAGAAGGCGTATTGACCCCGCCAATATTCAGAACCTCGTCTGGAGGCCTCAGGGCAATACCCGGTTCGAAATCCAGATGCCGCTGGCCAGCGCCGAGGCCAGGGAAAAAAGAGAGGCATACGAAGGCGTCTTTAACGCACTCCTTGCCGAAAACGTGACGACCGCCGCGGTGCTGCGTGCCGTCGCCAAAGACCCTAATCAGCGGGCTATCGACTTTACAAGGTATGCCCACGATTCCAGCGGGCGTTTGGAGATTCTGAACGAGTTTGCCGAAATTTATGACAAGCGAAGGAATTTACAGCAGCAAAGAGACGAACTGGCTGAAAAGATGGCGCTCCCGGAGGAGGCAATAACTCGGGCCGCCCTTGACATCGACGACATAAAGTCAAAGGCCATCGCCTGGGCAAAGCTCGACAAGGACAAGCTCAAAGAGACGTTAACCGGTTACCTTGCCACACAAGTTCCGCAAAAGGACACTCTCGACCAGCTCGTTCAATTCGTCGAAATTTTCGGGCAATGGGCGCAGGTCGTCGATGCGCTCACGGAACAGGCAACGGGCGTCAATACCAAATATAACGAGGCGCTGCGGAACCTCCACAAGCTCAACCTCTCCGAAGACCAGATAACTTTTGTGCTTGAGGCGGGGAAACCCGGCTCCTACGAACAAAGGCGGGCCATTGAGGCGCTGAAAGGGGAATTTCCCGAAAGAGAAAAAAAGATTGACGCCGTTGTTACGGCGTATAAAGAGTATTTTGACTTCAGAGGCCGGCTCGACGACCCGGGCGACCTGCAGCGAATGCTGAAAGGCGCAGGTATTCTCGAATTCAGGATTCTCCCTACCGAAGGACATGCTGAAGTCGATATGACCGCGATGAAAACATACGTCGAGAACCTCAAGGCCAAAGGCCCAAAGTATGCCTCAGACGATAAATATATCTGGTTCGAGGTCGAAAACCAGGCCAACTGGCGAGGCGGCATATATGCCGACTTCGGCAATAAACGCTACGTCCTGGCCAGCAATAGAAAAGGCGAAGCCATCCTTCACTCGGGCCAGGAAAAGGACTGGCGCCTCGTAAGGGCTTCCCCGGGCCAGGATTCTACTGGAAGACGCTCCATTAATTTTCAGCTCGACATCCGCGGAGGCCAGCTCTTCTCAAACGTTACCGGCAATAATATCAACAGGCCCCTTGCAATACTCCTTGATAACGTTGTGATTTCTGCGCCCAATATTCAGTCGAGAATTTCCACCCACGGCCAGATTACCGGCGGCCAGAACGGCTTTTCGCAAACCGAGGTTGAAGATATGGTCAGCAAACTCAACGCCGGGTCGCTTCCCGCCCGTCTTGTCGAACAGCCCATCTCCGTCCGGACCATCGGGCCCTCAATCGGCGCCGATAACAGCAGACGCGGCATAATAGCCGGCTTAATCGGCCTGGCGTGTGTTATGCTTTGTATGCTCGTTTACTACTTAAAGGCCGGCTCTATCGCCGATATCGCACTGGTTTTGAACCTGCTGTTTACCCTGTCTATTATGGCAGGCCTCCGCGCCACCTTCACGCTTCCCGGCATCGCCGGCGTCATTTTGACCATCGGTATGAGCGTTGACGCCAACGTTCTTATTTTTGAAAGGATTCGTGAAGAGCAGCAGCGAGGCGCCTCCATGGCCATTGCCGTCAAAAACGGCTACCACAGGGCTTTCAGCGCCATTTTCGACTCCAACATCACTACGATTATAACCGCTGCTATTCTCTACTGGATTGCCTCCGAGGACATCAAGGGCTTTGCGCTCACGCTTATGCTGGGCCTCGCTTCCAGTTTGTTCACCGCCCTGTTTGTAACGAGAGCGGTCTTTAACCTGCTTCTGAAGCATAAACTTATTAAAGACCGTCTCCTGATGCTTCAGCTTATCAGAAAACCCAATATTGACTGGATGAAATATCGACCTGTTTTCTTTGCCGTTTCCGGGATACTCGCCGTCGGCGGGCTGGCCGTTTTTCTCTCGCGGGATAACAGCAAATATGACATCGAGTTCACGGGCGGAACCAGCGTTCAAATCGACTTTAAGTCAGGCGTTTCCCTCAGCCGCCAGGAAGTCGAAGATATGATTCATCAAAAAGGCGTCGAGCTTCAAAACGACGATATAACCGCCGCCACTGTTTACAGCGTCGGCGATACAGGCCAGCAGTTCGAAATCAATACGAGGGCCACCAATCGAACCATTGCCACGATAACGCTGCCTGCCGTCTCGTCGTTAAGCGCTCAGGATGTTGTCGAAGCCATTAGACAATCGCAGGGTAAACTTCAGGGCGAGCTCGGCAACCTCTCCGTTACACCCGCCGGCGATAAATCGTTTGTTATCACCACCACTCAGTTGAACACAAAACTCATCGATGACGTTCTTGAAGACGCCTTCCCCGATGCCAGCGTTACACCCCCTGAGGTTGACGCCGTCGTTACCGATGCCGTTCTCGCCGCTTTCCAGGATAAGCTTGAGATTCTGCAAGACCTGCAGCCCGTGATTGTCCTGGCCGACAAGATTACTGAGCTTACTATTGAGCCCCGCCCGGAGCTTGGGGACTTCCTCGGCGGCGTCGCAATTTCCTGCCGTCTCGGCTCGATAGTATCAGGCGATGAAATTGAAAAAAGATTCAGCAATCTCCGGTTCAAACCCGATATGCGAGAACTGTCCTGGTTCAACTACAAGCTGCTCGACTCTCAATTTCGCCCCCTCGACGCCAATAAACCCGCTGATTCCTTCGTTTACATCAGCACCCCGCTTGAAGCCCAGTCGGGCCAGGAAGATGAAGAGCTTTTCAGACAGTTTGTTGATAACGAGAAAACCAAAGTTACCGCTGCGATGCAGATCGAGACATCGCTATCCCAGGTAACTCAAATTTCTCCTTCCGTGGGCAAAGAAGCCCAAAGGCAGGCGCTTGTCGCCATAGTATTATCGCTCATCGCAATGCTCATTTACCTCGCCGTTCGTTTCGGCGACCTCCGATACGGTATCGGCGCGGTCGTCAAGCTTGCTCATGATACCCTTATCACCCTCGGTATGGTCAGCGTCTGCGTTTTTATCGCCGCCACCGCAATTGGCCGGGTTCTGCTCATCGGCGACTTCAAATTCGATATGACGATGATTGCCGCCTTTCTCACTTTACTCGGCTATTCCATTAACGACTCTATTGTCATTTACGACCGCATTCGTGAAAATCGTCGCCAGGGGCAACTCAGTCCGCAGATTATCAACAATAGTATCAATGACTGTATGTCCAGGACGCTCCTGACCGGTATGACCACGCTTCTCGTTTTGCTGATTATGTATATTTTCGGCGGCAAGGTCTTGCGCGGCTTTAACTTTACAATGCTGTTCGGCATTATTATTGGCACTTACTCTTCCGTCGCCATTTCCGTTCCGATTCTACTCCTCAGCACAAGAGTACGCCTCGGAAAGAGGCCTTAATCGCCGTTTCCCTTAAAATACCGAACCCCCTGAAGTCCCGGATTTCGGGGGTTCTTTTTTCCCCGGCGATTTTTCGGCAGGATGCGACACAATCATGGTTTGCATATTAATTTGAGGGATTGCGTCGAACGAGTTCAGTCAAGCAGATTGTATCCTTTGTGAAAATCGTCAATCGAACGAGTAACGAGACGCGAGTGATGTTTTATAATGGTTTTATCGCTTTCTGGTCTGTAAACGTCCTGCCGGAAAGATAATCAGTGAATGTTATCCTGACAGTCATCTCGTATCGGGATTTGCCTGTCGTCCCGGCCTTTTTTACTATCGTCGAAACGTCAAAAACCAGTCGGTAGCTGCTCGAAAACGCCGAGTTTAACCACATTTTTTTCAGCCCTGCCGGTTTGACCATCCACTGCCCGACCAACGCCTCGCTTTCTTTTTTTTTCAGGTCCCACAACTGGACGCTTACCTCGCCCGCCGCCTTGATTGAATCCCCCGTCTCGTCTATCGGTTGAAGATATACTATCAGTTTTTCCTTCCCCGCCGTATTGGGCTCATCGTCCTTTTCATAAATGTTCGTGTATTTGCCGATTTTTACTTCCTTCAGGTTGTAAATCGCTTCGGTTTTCTTTTCGGCGGGCAATCCCTGCAGTAACGCAATCTGTTTTTTCAACTGCTCTTTTTCCCCGTATTCCTGTTCCAGCCGAACCTGTAATTGTGCGTTGTGTTCTTTGAGCTGCTCAATTTGATTTGAACCTTCCGGCTTCTCAGCGGTTCCCTTTCCCGGCCCGGCACAGCCCCAAAAAGTCAAAAGGGCACAAGTTACAAGCGCACGAGTCAAAACGTGCGCTGCCGCGCTTTTATGCTTCTGCGTGATGCTGCTCATTCTCAATTCTCTATTCATTGTTTTTGGTTTTCACCGCTTCCGGCGCCTTTTGCAGAATTCTGTCTGCCAGCCCGTAGCTTATCGCCTCGCCGGCGTCCAACCAAAGGTTTCTGTCGCAGTCCTTTTCGATTTTTTCCGCCGGCTGTCCCGTATGCTGCGACAGTATCTTATACAGCCGTTCGCGCAGCCGAAGTATTTCTTTTGCCTCTATTTCGAGGTCCGTCGCCGGCCCTATCAATTCACCCGCAATCATCGGCTGATGAAGCAGTATCCGGTTATTGGCAAGCAGGAATCGTTTCCCCGCCGTTCCTCCCGCCATTAAGACCGCCGCCATACTCGCCGCCTGCCCGACACAATACGTTGCCACGTTGCAGCGTATGAACTGCATAGTGTCGTAAATCGCCAGTCCGGCCGTTATTGAGCCGCCGGGGGAGTTGATATATAAATTGATGTCGTTTTTGCCGTCCTCATTGCTCAAAAACAGCATTTGCGCAATTACAAGGTTGGCGCAGATATCGTCAATCGGCCCGCCGACAAATACGATTCTGTCTTTGAGCAGCCGAGAGTAAATATCATACGCCCGTTCGCCCCGGCCGGCTTTTTCAATCACTATCGGAACTAAATTCTGGTTCACTTCCATATCTTCTTTCTCGCAATGGTTACGTCTTCTTTTCGGTTGGTTTTCCCTTGCTCGCGTCCTCAGGCAGAAGAACCTCGTCTATAAGCCCGTATTCCCTGGCCTCCTCAGCCGTCATATATCTGTCTCTTTCCGTCTCGACGCCGATTTTTTCCATTGACTGCCCCGTATGCTTGGACAGGACTTCATTCATCATTTTCTTGGCCTTGAGAATCTCTTCCGCCTGTATCTTAATGTCCGCGGCCTGGCCATATACGCCCCCCCACGGCTGATGGAGCATAACTTTCGCGTGCGGCAGCGCAAATCGTTTGCCTTTTGTTCCCGATGCCAGTATCACTGCCCCGCCCGACTGTGCACGTCCAATGCAGAAGGTTGCCAATGGGCTTGTAACAAACTGCATCGTATCGTAAATCGCCATCGTGTCGTCAACCGTTCCACCGGGCGAATTTATATATAAGCTTATTTCCGTGTTGCGCTTCTGGTTTTCCAGATACAGGATTTTCATAATCACTTCAGCCGCGCGGGCGTAATTGATTTCCCCGATAAGAAACACAATCCGGTTCTCCAGCAGCAGGTCATCCAAACTCATCTGCCTGAACTGCTGGTAATGCGGGCTTCCCGGCCCATATTGCTCGTATGCCTGAACCTTAGCCGCTGTTATAATTCCTTTTTCCGAACCTTTGTTGAACATCAAGTATCCCCTTAATAAGTCATAAGTCACAAAAGCACAAGTCGCCCGTGTTTTTTTGCTCCTGCGCCCTTGCGTTCTGATAATTATCGGTTATTCCTGCGATGAGGTTTTCTTTTTTCGCGTCGGCGTTTTCGGCTTTTTCGCTCGTGTTTGCTCATCCTCGGCTTTTGCCTGTGCGGCGGGATGGCTCTTATCCTTCGCCTCCGCCTTTTTTATCGGTTTCTCAGCCGTCTTCTCAACGCTTTTCTCGGTCGTTTTCCTGTGCCTGGGATGTTCCGCCTTCGCCGGCTTTTGCTTCGGCTCGACCTCTGTAATCTTCGCTGTTTCCAGGAGCTTGGCGATGACCTTTTGTTCGCGGACCTGCTGCCTGAACTGCTCGATTGACCCGTCACGCTGCATTTCCTCTTTCATTCGTTCGGGCCGCACGTGCCTTTCAATTGCCATTTGCGCGATGTGCCCGTTGATTTCCTCCTCGGTTATCTTAATATCCAGCTTCTCGGCTACCTTGTCCATTATGAAAAATATCTTGAGCTGCTGCTGTGCCTGCTGTTCGGTGCTGGCCTTGAGCTGTTCTATATGCTCGTCAATCTGCTCCCGCTGGACCCCCTGCATCATCAAATTCACGTATTGCCGCCGCAGCAGTGCAATCGCCTGGTCCGCCGCCACGTCAACGGGCAAGTCGAATTTGACGTTATCCAGCAGGTATTTGTATATCTGCTCAGCCATCTGGTTTTTCGACTCGTGCTCCAATCTTTGCCGCAGGCGTTCACGCATCGATTTTCGCAGCTCTTCTTCGGTTGTAACCCCGCATTTCGTGATGAAGCCCTGGTCTATTTCCGCGGGCTTCAGCCACTTGATTTCCTTTATGGTCAGACGTATATCGACCTTCTTGCCTCGCAGCTCTTCCTTGAAATAGGTCTTGGGCAGGGTTACCTCGACGCTCCTGGTATCTTGTGCCTTTGCCCCGGCCAGAACCTCATCCAGTTTTTCAACCGCCACCTCCCCGATAAATCCGTTTGTTTTGACGTGGACCTCAGTATTGTCTAACTTCTGCTCCTGCCCCTCTATATTCAGCAGGCAATCCGCCACCACCTGGTCGCCAAGCTCAACTGCTCCGCCTTCCTTAGGCATCCACGTCCCCGAATATCTCCGAAGCGCCTCTATCTCCTTTTCAACAAGCCCTTCGGTAACGTCGGTCTTTGTTTTTTCAACCGCAATACCATCCAGCGAAGGTAAATCGAACTCCGGCCTGACCTCGACCTCGAAATCGAACTTCAAAGGTCCGTCCGCCGGCAGCTCTATTTTTTCGTGGTCTATTTCCGGGTCGCGCAGGATTTCTAACTTACTGTCTTTTATCGCCGACTCGCTCGCCTCCGCCAATAGCTTCAGCTTGACCGTTTCGCCCGCCTCTTTGCCGAACCGTTTTTCCAGCAGCCGCCTCGGCGCACGCCCCTTTCTGAAACCGGGCACCAGCGCGTCCTTGCGAAGCGTCTCGTATTGGTCATCTGTCGCCTTTGCAATCGTGTCTTTGGGAATTTCGACGATTACCTTCTTCCTGCAGGGCCCCGCCTGTTCAATCGTTACAGTATTCTTCGCGGCCTTTTCCTCTTGTTGCTCAGCCATACCACTTCTCCGGATTAGTTTCCATTGTCGTTTTGCGAATAAATAAATATGGCTTTAGGAATATCCATCCCACAGCCATATTTTTCCATTGTTCATTCCCTTTAGGAAACCAAGCGCGTCGGCAACCAGCGCCCTGGCTAATTTTAGCCGGTAACTTGCCTACGCTATATCAGTGCACAAGAACGCAACTCACAGGAGCACAAGTCCGTATCTGTCTTGTGCACTTTTGCTCTTTTACACCTGTGCTCTTTTTGAAAGCGGGTGATGAGGCTCGAACTCACGACATTCACGTTGGCAACGTGACGCTCTACCACTGAGCTACACCCGCGTCATCATTACTGTAGTGTATTGAAGATTGAATCTTTTCACTTGTCAAAACCACCAGACATTATATAAGCCCCTTGCATCGGCTGCAAGCGGTTTTTTTGCAAAAATATAACCTCGCGGCTGCATCTGAAAAGAGGACGGACGGCGGTCTCAGCGTTCTGTGCGGTGAATTAGCTCGTCGGTCTTTTTGCGCCAGGCGTCTGGGCCGTTTTTCACAAAGTAATCGAATGACTCATCATCGGCCAGTTTGCCCAAAAGCGCCTTTCGTTCGACGTGGTCTTTTATCTTTTCGATAATACGGCCTCGAATCGACTCTAATTCGGCTAAAAATTCGCCGTGCTTTTCGGTGAAGATTTTTTCGAGTTTTTTCCTGATGTGGCCTGCGAAGGCGGGAGATTTGCCGTCCGTGCCGATGGCAATCTGGAGGTCGCCGCGATTGAAGACGGCGGGGACGTAAAAATCGCAAATGGCAGGCGAATCGACGACGTTACACAAAATCTCAAGCTGCTGGCAGTCCTTGTATATCTGGCTGTTTAACTGGTCAATATCAGTCGCGGCTATGACAAGCGTGGCTGCCGACAGGTAATCCTTAGCGTATTTGCTCTCGATTAGTTCCGCGGTTGTTCCTTTGCACAGGCCGCGAAGCGTATCGCCGATGCGTTCAGCGACGACGACAAGGCGGGCGCCTGCCCTGAGTATCGCTTCTGCCTTGCGTGCCGCCACGCCGCCGCCGCCGACAATAACGACGCGCCTGCCTGCCAGTTCGAGAAATATGGGGTATTTCGACATATATCCATTATACCGCGCAATTGCGCTGTAAACGATTTAATTGAAATATTTATCGTTCTGCGGTAAACTTCTGGAAAATGAACACGACGCCAAAAATAATCAAACCGCCGGTAACTGACGACGTTATTCGCTCGCTCAAGGCGGGTGAGGATGTTCTTGTTACAGGCACGATTTATACCGCCCGTGATATGGCGCATAAACGGCTGTGTGAGGCGATTGATAAAGGGGGGGCGTTACCTTTTGAGGTTAAGGGGGCGATTATTTACTTTTGCGGCCCGACGCCTGCCCCGCCGGGGAGGCCCATAGGAGCGGCCGGGCCGACGACGTCGTCGAGAATGGACGCCTTTAGCCCCAAACTCATCGCCGCCGGCTTAAAAGCAATGCTCGGCAAGGGCTATCGAAATCAGGCGGTGCGGGACGCATTGAAACAATTTTGTGCGGTTCATTTATCAACTATAGGCGGGGCGGGAGCGCTATTGGCTAAGCATATCAAAGCCGCCCGGATTATCGCATACGAAGACCTTGGCTCCGAGGCAATCAGGCGTCTTGAAGTCGTTGATTTCCCGGCGATAGTTGCTTACGATTGTTACGGGAATACCGTTTACAAATCCCCGCCGACGGCATGCGGGGACAGGTAAGGAGATACGTTTTTGAAAGTAGCTTTAATCGGCTTGATGCAGTCGGGGAAAAGCACGCTGTTTTCGGCAATCAGCGGCAAAGCGATGCTGCCTGTGGGAACTACTACTATTGAACAGGCGGTAGTGGCCTCGCCGGACGAGCGAATCGACTGGCTCACGAAATTATATAAGCCGAAAAAAACGGTATATGCCACTATCGACTGCCTGGACGTGCCGGGCTTTAATTTCGCCGATGAGCACGGCAGGACCGCCGCCAGACGCTTTATCGAACAGGTCCGCACGGTCGATATGCTTGCCCTTATAATCGGGGCGTTTGAGGAAACCTCGAAACCCGTCAAAGACCTTAACTACCTCAAAACCGAACTACTTCTCTCGGACCTGGCCCTGATTTCCACCCGCATCGAAAAGCTTGAAAAGGAATCTCACAAGCCGGGTAAAGCCCATGAACGTGATAAGGCCGAGCTTGAGCTGCAGAAGAAGCTTCATGAAGCGATTGAATCGGAAAAATCCATACGTTCGGCAATCGCGAATGACGCTGAAATGGAAATGGTAAAATCCCTCGGTTTTCTGACGCTAAAGCCGATGGTTATCGCGGTCAACCTTCCTGAAGGACAGTTGGATGAAAAGTTTGATTTCGGGCTTGATACCGCCACGCCGGTAATCAGCGTCTGCGCAAAGCTCGAATACGAGCTTTCCCAACTGGACGCCGAGAGCAGGCAGCAGTTTATGGCGGACCTGGGCATAACCGAGTCAGCCGCTGGAAAATTCGTTCACGCCTGCTACCGGACACTGGGCCTGATTAGCTTTCTCACTGTCTGCTCAAATGAAGTCCACGCCTGGCCTGTTAAACAGGGCACAATCGCTCACGACGCCGCGGGCAAGGTCCACTCCGACATCAAACGCGGCTTTATACGGGCCGAGACCTTCTGCTTCGACGACATAAAACAATTAGGCAGCGAAAAGGCCCTGAAGGCAGCGGGCAAAATCCGCCTCGAAGGCAAGGAATACGTCGTCCGCGACGGCGATGTAATCAACTTTCGCTTTAATGTGTAATGTCGGCGTTTGACATTTTCTACGGCGCAAGCCGCTTTTCTGTGAATACCGATAAGTCGTTCATATCTACGTTGCCGTCATCGGTAAAATCGGCCCCGCCGACATTGTTATTTCTTGCGACCGTCGTCATACATTCCTGGTAGCCGAGCAGATATATGTCATAATCGAATATCCCTCCCTGGCAATATCATGGGCCGGTAGCGAGGTTGTCGTTCATTGCCGGGTCTTATTGACTTCGCCTGTTAATTTCCAACCAAGGGCAGTAAAATCTTTAATAATGGTTGACTATCCCTATTTGTGTCTTTTGCCCGGCTTAAATCCGCCTTCGACGGAATCTTCGTTTGGTGTTTAATTATTTGGTAATTGGGATTTGTTTCGGATTTAGAGCTTAGAATTTAGAATTTCTCCATGTCATTTGGTTGCCAAAAAAGCCGGATGGAAATGTACAATCCCCTCAGGGATTCTATTACAAAATGATAAGGCAAGAAAATTCTCCTGGGGGACGCCTTCGTGTTTCAGCCCATTTGGGCTTTTGAAACCCAGGCGTTCATAAAAGCCGGGGTCGCCGACAAGAACGCACCCCTCGGCGCCCAGGTCTTTTAACAGGTTCAGGCTTTCCTGAACAAGTTTCGTTCCGATACCCTTCCTCTGGAACTCCGGCAGCACGGAGATTGGGCCCAGACCAAACCAATTCTCACTTTCATCTGTAAAAGTTACAGGCGAAAAGGCAATGTGCCCCACCGGTTTACCTTCAAGCTCCGCAACTAATGAAACAGTCAGTGCATTGGCAGCTCGCAAAGCAGTGATAATAAATTGTTCCGTATTTTTACTATAAGTATGATTTGTAAAAGCCGCCTTCGTGATATCGGTTATTGCTCCGACATCTGACGGGTTTTCTTTACGTATAATCATAAATTAAATTCCTCTTTCAAAACAGTCCCGGCACGCCTGGAATCCGTGTAAATCCGCGCAGCCCCCCGCGTCTCGTTTTGCCTCGTAAAACGGCGGGGGCGTAATCCGTGGTTAGAAAGCTCTGCGTTCTCCGCATTGAAACTTTTGTGCCTTCCTGCCCTCGACGGTTTCTACTTTGTCTCTACTATCGGGGGTTGCGGCTAACAATCCGTGTAATCTGTGTAATCCGTGGTTAGGATTTCAGCCAGTTTTCCAGCCGATTTATACCTTCTGTGATGTTCGCCATAGAGGTCGCGAAACTCAGGCGGACGTTTTTGTCACAGCCGAATGGCAGGCCCGGCACTACGGCAACGTTTGCCTGTTCGAGCAGCGCCTTTGCAAAATCCATACTGCCTTTTATCTCGATGCCGCCGATGTTTCGGCCGTAATGCTTCGAAACATCGGGGAAGCAGTAAAATGCCCCCGTGGGCTGGGTGCATTTGACGCCCCTGATGGAATTGAGGCGTTCAACCATATACAGGCCGCGTTTCTCGAATTCGACTCGCATTTTTTCGACCTCGTTATTTGGGTCTTTCAAAGCTGCTATGGCGGCATCCTGGGCAAACGTAACAGGATTGCTTGTAGAGTGGTCCTGCAATCGACTCATTGCTTTTATAATGTCAACGGGGCCTGCTGTGTAACCCAAACGCCAGCCGGTCATCGAATATGTCTTGCTGAAGCCGTTTATGGTGAGCGTCCTGTCGTAAGTGTCCTGGCTCAGCGAGGCAAAACTGACAAATTTTGTGTCGCCATAAATTAAACGTTCGTAGATTTCATCGGAGAGCACAGCCACGTTTGTGCCTTCGAGTGCTTTGGCAAGGGCGGCAAGCTCATCGGGGGTATAGGTGAATCCACCGGGATTGTTCGGCGAGTTCAGGACGAGCATACGTGTTCTCTGGCCTATGGCTTTTTTCAGTTGTTCGGGGGTAATCTTATAGCCGGTTTTGCTGTTTGTCTTGACGACCTTTGCCTTCGCGCCGGCCAGTTTGATTGCTTCTATATACGTTACCCAGTAAGGAGCGGGTAAAATAACGACGTCGCCGGGGTCGAGGACGGCCTGCATAGCGTTATAGACGGAGTGTTTTGCGCCGATATTGACGACGATTTGCTCGGGCTTATATTGCAGCCCGTTATCCCGTTGCAGTTTTTCGGCGATTGCCTTTTTTAACTCGGCGGTTCCGGATGCGGGAGTGTATTTGGTCTTGCCCGCTTTAAGAGCCGCTACCGCCGCTTCCTTGATGTATTCCGGCGTATCGAAATCGGGCTCGCCTGCGCCGAAGCCGATGACGTTTACTCCCTGTGCTTTCAGTTCTTTCGCCCTGGACGTAACAGCCAATGTCGCAGACGGCGCTACCGCCAAAGCCCTTTTGCTGACTTTCATAATCATATAGCACCCTTTAATCGATGTCTGTGGCGTT
>JAFGDN010000004.1 GCA_016932095.1 Sedimentisphaerales bacterium | reverse complement strand
GGGCAGGGTATTGGTCAGCGTCGGGCCATACGACCCCAACGACACAGAACTGCCGAGCGGGACCGAGACCGTTTATGACGCATTAGGGCGGGTCGTCAAAACCCGTAAATGGGCTGACGTTCAAATTGAACTTGTTGACCTTGTTGTCAATGGCGAGAAGGTCGGCAAGAAGGTTCATCCTAACGCCAATGCGGCCAACGCGTGGGATGGGACGGGCAGTAAGCCGGATACCTGATGAATCACCGAATCCGGACTGAAACTCGTCAATGAAACAAAAAAAGCCGGGTCATAAATACCTATTTTACTGGTTTCGTAATCTAAATTAAACGACACATACGTTTCAATCCATCGGCGCTATCAAAAACCGCGTTCTCACCGCAAGCTATGAGGCCTGCAACAACCTTATCCATAAAGCAAAAATATTTTTTTGCAAAATTTATGATATTTATGATATAATGGTAAGTGTCTTAATGTGTTTTTAGGTGGAGCCGGTATGAAAAGAGTTCTTTTGGCGGCAGGGATAGTCGTTATTTCTTTATTCTGCTTTATCCACAACGCCCTGTCGGCAGACGGCTGGGCCAGTCAAAACGGAGGCACTACAGGCGGAGAAGAAGGAGAGGTCATTCCTGTGGATAACGCTATTGCCCTCGAAACTTACGCCGAGATGGGAACTACACCATATATCATTCAAATCTCAGGCACTATTAACATCAGTGATACTGTCGAAATACGGGCGAACAAGACCCTTATAGGAGTAGGCGAAAATCCAACGCTTGTGGGACAGCTCGGCTTTGAAAACGATGAGGGGAACATAATTATTGAGAACCTGAATATTACCAATCCGCCTCCCGGAGTCGGTGACGGAGACGGCATCAGGTTGGCGCAGAATATATACAATGTTCTTATCACCAAGTGCAGTATCTATCATTGTGATGATGGCTGTCTCGACATAACCAACAATTCCGACTTCGTTACTGTATCGTGGTGCAAATTCTACTATACTTCTGATACCACCCATAACTATGCTAATCTCATCGGAGCCAGTGATAAACAAGACGATGATGCGGCTAATCTCAGAGTAACTTTTCACCATAACTGGTGGACTACTTTGTGCAAGGAAAGAATGCCCCGCGTCCGTTACGGCCAGGTACACGTCTATAACAATTACTACAGCAATCTTATGGCCGGCGGCTACTGTATCGGCGTCGGCTGCGGGTCCCGCATTCGTGTCGAGAGCAACTACTTCAATACTGTGTCCAATCCCTGGGCAAATTATTATACCGGACAAACCGATTGCCACAGCGACGGACACATCGGCTGGAACACCGGCAACATATTTTATAACTGCACACAGCCGACCTGGGCTACGAACGAATACGACACAATTTTCACCCCGCCGTATTCATATACGCTTGATGATGCTGCAGTTCTGCCGACTATAGTTCCCGCATTCGCAGGCGCCGGTACCCCTTATCCGCCGCACTGGTATTACACCGTTTACGGCGATTTTGACATCGACGAGACAGTAAATATGGACGACCTCGATACATTTGCTGATTACTGGCTGACAGATGCGGACGAGGCCGATTTCGATTACGACGGCATTGTTAATCTTTATGAGTTTTCACACCTTGCTGAAAACTGGATGCAATAAGACATATTACATTTTATGTGAGGTGTTGGGTGATGAAAAGAATTATTCTGCGGCTACCGCTTATGCTATTTCTGTTCTTTGCGGCTTATCCTGCGTATTGCAGCACTTATTATGTTTCCCCAACCGGAAATGATACTACAGGTAATGGTTCCATAGGCAATCCCTGGAAGACGATTCCTAAAGCGGTAACAATGGCTGTGGCGGGCGATACTATTTATGTCCGCGGCGGAACCCATATATATACTACGACCATTACTATTTCCAAAAGCGGCTCAGCAGGGGCGAGATTCTATTTATTCGCTTATCCTGGAGAAAGGCCTATCCTCGACTTTTCCGCAATGTCGGAAAGCAGCAGTAACAGAGGAATAAGATTGAGCGGTAGCTATTGGCATATCTATGGTTTGGATATTTATAAAGCCGGCGATAATGGTATGAACGTAAGCGGTTCGTACAATATTATTGAATTTTGCCGGTTCTATGAAAACCGCGACACCGGTTTACAATTGGGCGGCGGTGCCGCGTACAACCAAATTGTTAACTGCGACTCATATTATAACGCAGATTCGTCGCTGGAAAATGCGGATGGTTTTGCGCCAAAACTGGATGTTGGAACAGGCAACTATTTCTACGGCTGCAGGGCATGGCAGAATTTAGATGATGGATACGATGGTTATCTCAGACCTTCTGATAATATTTTGACAACTTACGAAAATTGCTGGGCATTTAAAAATGGTTACCTGAAATCCGGTGCTCCCAGCGGAGGGGATGGTAACGGTTTTAAAATGGGCGGAAGCGACGATAAAACACTCAGACATAACGTCATATTAATAAATTGCCTTACGTTTCACAACGCGGTTAAAGGTTTCGACCAGAATAATAACAAAGGTTCCATGACTCTCTATAATTGCACGGGATTCGGCAGCGGCACGTATAATTACAGCATAGCTACTTCGCCGCTGGCCAGCGGTAAAACAGCAACTGTTACGAATTGCGTTTACTATACCGGCTCGAATAATCTTGGCGCCTTCGTTGTGCAAACGACAAATAGCTGGATGCCTCCGTTCGTTGTTGACAGCACCGATTTCGTAAGCATTGACCCTTCCGCGGCATACGGCCCGCGAAACGCCGACGGCAGCTTGCCCGATATCACTTTTATGCATCTTGCGGCAGGAAGCGACCTCATTGACGGCGGGACTGACGTCGGGCTGCCATACAACGGCAGCGCACCTGACCTCGGATGCTTTGAGACAGAGGGCGGCAGCCCGCCCGACCAGGCAAGCAATCCTGTCCCGTCCAATGGTGCGACTAACGTCGACATAACTCAGGATTTAAGCTGGACGGCCGGCTCAGGAGCTACTTCGCACGATGTGTATTTTGGCACCGCGACTTCGCCTCCGTTTGTCGCGAATCAGGCCGGAACAACGTTCGACACCGGAACAATGGCTTCTCTCACAACATACTATTGGCGTATAGACGAGAGGAACGAAAGCGGCGTGACTACCGGCACCGTATGGTATTTTACGACTCAGGATACCCAGGCGCCTCTGCCAAATCCGATGGAATGGGCAATTGAACCCAACGCAATCAGCAGTAGCGCTATCACAATGACTGCGGCAACAGCGTCCGATGTTAGCGGAGTCGAATATTACTTCGCCAATCTGACAGACCCGAACCACGATTCCGGCTGGCAGGACGGCACCGCATATACGGACACCGGCCTGACCAACGACACTACATATTTCTACCAGGTCATTGCCCGTGACAAGAGTGGAAACCAAAATGAAACCGGATGGTCAGATACAGCAAGTGCGACGACTTTGATATATGACTGTACAGGCACGATTACATCCGACCTCGATGGCGATTGCGAGGTTGATTTCTTCGACTATGCCATTCTGACCATCGCCTGGGAAGGCGACCTGGCTGATATAGCTCAATTCGCAGTTGACTGGCTGATTTGCAATCGAGAGCCCGAAAGCGAGTGCTGGCAATAAAATCACCGCCGTTCAATGAATATTGCTTCAGCAATTAAAGTATTGAAAGTTTTGCCGCAATGCTTATTGTTGACTAAATGGAGACAAGCTCAGACAGACGGCCTTTTTTGATTTGCCTGATATTAGGACTTGCTACCTTTGCCGTTTTTTTTCAGGTGCATAGCTTCAAATTTGTTAATTACGATGACGACATCTATGTTTACGCAAATCCGCACATTCAGGCCGGCATAACGCCCGAATCAGTCAAGTGGGCCTTCAGCAGCACATACGCTAATTTCTGGCACCCGTTAACCTGGCTGTCGCATATGCTGGACTGGGAGCTTTTTGGGGCCAATCCCGCCGGTCATCATCTGACCGGCCTGTTTTTTCACATAGCAAACACCTTGCTTCTTTTTATTGTTTTAAAGCAAATGACACAAGCAACCTGGCGAAGCGCTTTTGTCGCCGGCCTTTTCGCCCTGCACCCTTTGCATGTAGAATCCGTTGCGTGGGTTACTGAACGCAAAGACGTTTTGAGCACG
>JAFGDN010000027.1 GCA_016932095.1 Sedimentisphaerales bacterium | reverse complement strand
TGCGGCAAAATCATCGACTGTAACTCAAATCTATCGCCTATCTGTTCCTGCCTCTGTTAAAAATCACTCATTTTGCAGAAGTCTTATTACATTATATCATAACTTAGGGTTCGGAACAATGACGGTTTACACGGACTCGGTCTCCCGCCAACCAATCATTTTTCTTTACCGCGGCCAACGCCGGCAGTAACATTGTCCTGTGATTTCCTCATTTTGGAAAGGATAACACAATGAAGGCCATTATCGTAATCACAATTGGTTTCGTCTTAACGTCTTTTATGACAGTAACTTATGCCGGCGTTGTTGCGCCTGACGCGAAGATTAAGATATTGTCGGGCGGCTTCAAATTTACAGAAGGGCCGGCCGCCGACGCAAACGGCGATATCTATTTTACCGACATACCAAACAACCGGATTCATAAATGGTCGCCTGATACCAACGTTACGACTATCAGGGAAAACACGGGCGGCGCAAACGGACTTCAAATTGACGATAAAGGCAACCTGTATGCCTGCGAGGGACGCAACCGCCGGCTCACACGCATCGCTCCCGACGGTAACGTAACTGTTCTTTGCGATAATTATAAGGGCAGGAAACTCAACAGCACAAATGACCTGTGGCGGGATAAGAAAGGCGGCATATACTTTACTGACCCCAATTACGGCAACATAACCGACCAGGAGCTTGACGGCAGTTACGTTTTTTACCTGCCTGCCGATTCTAATCAGCCGGTTCTCGTCGCCGCCGATTTTAGCAAACCCAACGGCATCGTCGGCACTAAAAACGGCTCGACGCTTTACGTCGCCGATATGCAGGGAAACAAAACCTGGGTTTTCAAAATAAATCCCGACGGGACGCTTTCCGACAGGAAACTGTTTGCCTCAATGGGCTCCGACGGTATGACGCTCGATGAGCAGGGTAATTTGTATCTCACGCGCAAAGGCGTTACCGTTCTTGATTCATCCGGCAGGAAAATTGATTTTATCAAAATCCCGTATCAGACGTCCAACGTCTGCTTCGGCGGAAAAGACAACGACACGCTTTTCATTACCGGCGGCAGGTTTTTCTACTCAATCAAAATGAATGTTAAAGGTCAGTAGAGGACCGATTATGGCCGGGCCTGGATACGAGATTCGCATAGGCACTTCCGGCTGGTATTACGACCACTGGCGGGGGCGATTTTATCCCGAAAACCTGCCTAAGAGCAACTGGCTAAGTTACTACACCCAAAAATTCGACACCGTTGAAATCAATAACACCTTCTATCATTTGCCGCAGGAGCAGACGCTCAAAAAATGGCAAAGCGCAGCCCCAGCCGATTTCCTGTTTGCCGTCAAGGCCAACCGCTATATCACCCATATTAAAAAACTCAAAGACACAAAAGAAGAATTGCAGCGATTCTCTGAAAGAATTGAGCTGTTGAAAAAGCATCTCGGCCCGGTTCTTTATCAACTGCCGCCGATGCTTCATAAAAACCTCAAACTCCTCGGCTCATTTCTGGAGTTATTACCGGAAAGACATAAGTCAATTTTCGAGTTCCGCCACGAAAGCTGGTATTCAGATGAAACCTTCAAGCTTTTAGACGAATTCAATGCCGGCTTTTGTATCCACGACCTGGTCGGAAAGCTTACACCGAAAGTAATCACCGGGAATGTAATCTATATCCGCTTTCACGGCACATCAGGCCGATACGCAGGCAACTATAGCAAACCAGCGCTTTCCAAATGGGCAAAGTGGATTAAAGAAAATTGCAGAAACGTAACCGCCGTTTACGCCTATTTCAACAACGACGCCCTCGGCCACGCCGTCAAAAACGCAAGGACGCTTAAATCTCTTGTTCGATGAGGCGACCGGCTTTCTTGCACAAGGGTAATTTTATACTTAGGTCAGTTCTTTTCCAAAAGAAGGATTTCTAATCCTCGAACGGCAGCACGTCTCACTAATGCTTGAACGAGTTTTTCTTTTTCTTGAGAAGAAGGTTCATCGCCTCTACCAAGTTCAAACTGCGAAATCCAAATCTGTGTTGTACCTGCTTCTCCGGCCACTTTTTCTTGTGTAAGCCCCAGTTCCTCGCGGAGTTCTCTGAGAAACCATTGTTCAGAAGCCATTTGTGCCTCCAGATATTTTAATTATTTAAAGTTTGCGATTCAGACCATCCTTTTTTTGTTATGTCGGCCAAATACAACTCTCCCATAACTACTCGTTAATCATTGCAGGGGAGAACTCACCCCAGAATTATTCGAAAATTATCAGCCCATCAGGCTGCGTATCAATGGGGATGGTCGATTTCTTGGCATAATGACAGACAAATAGTCATATTGTAACTGCCTGCAAAATAAGATGTTACACAAAATGAGCTGCTATTGTTTTTAAAAAAGCAAAAATTTTCTTGAACTCTGTGTCAATATATGCGATATTATGAATGGAGGCTCTGGCTGCTCTTTAGGGAGCGGACATTGCCTTCTTCTTTTTATGGCTGTGTTTCTTGTGCGTCATTCTGTTCTTTATCCTCTATATATTTGATTCCATAGAGTGTCCAGTTGCCGCTATCATCATCTTTGGGTTTCTCACCAACAAATTGCATTTCATGGAGTTTCCGGGCAAACGGTTGTAGTTCTTCCCTGGTCTCTTGAACCATTCTACTCGAACGCCACCCCCAGCCGATAATATAAGCTGCCAGATCTGCCAGGAATACACCTGTTGTCAGCTCGGAGTGAACAAAGAACGGTTCAGGAATAATTTTTGAGCTTCTGAACTCGCCGGTCTGTGTGCCGAGAAAATAACTTGCCATTTGTTGAACAAGTTTTTTGGCCTCGCTTTTTTCGAGCTCGTCGAAAACAACCAGTCCTCGAGTATTTTCAGGCATGGTTTTGAGAAAATAAAAGTATCGTTCGAAAAGATATACGAACGTTTTCTTTAACAGGTTGTGTTCTGCTTGAGCGGCCCCTTTGTCTTCGATGGAAGCGAACACTTTAACGTCGAAACCAGCGGCTATGTCGATAACTTTGCCCACAAAACCAAGAACGGAACGGGCATAGCCGGTGATTTCCTTGGCAGTGCAGTCACTCTGGTCTGCACCTTCCCTATGCGCATTCAATCCTTTCTCCAAAAATGATTTTGCCAGAAGAGGTAACTCATTATCGAGTATATCAATTCTTTGCGCAGCATGCCTAAACGTTTTTTTCTTCAATAACTTCTTGGCCTTGACTTCCGTTGTTCTAAGCTTGCGTAGATAATCCCCGAAACACTCTTTCTCGGTCGCACGAATGGCTTTCACAAGATTCCAGAGATTTTCTTCAGATATTGCGATGCCAGCAAGGACCTCACATGTTTCTTGTTTGCTTTCATCTATGAATAAAAGCACCTGTTCTTCTCCTGCCTTTAACCATTTATCAAAGATGACTTTGATTATATGTGATTGATGCAGTCGGACAAGATAAATATTTCGGAGAAGTGAATATACAGTCCGGTTAGGCAATAACATTCAGACCTTTTTTGAGAGCGTATTGTCTGACATCTTCGACTTCTTCGGAAGTGGGTCTGCGGTTTATTTCGGGATGTTCGTCGGCCTTGAAGCAAGGCCGATACTGGTTCATAACGTTGATGGCGGTATTACGGCTGACGTGCTCGGCTAAAAAGTCAATTACCTTTAAGCTGCCTGCTAATTTGTTGGGCAATACCAAATGCCTCACTAAAAGCCCGCGTTTGGCAAGCCCGTTTTCAATCTGTAAATCGCCGACCTGCCGGTGCATTTCTTTTACCGCGGCAAAATTCACTTCAGGATAATCAGGCGCATTTGCAAACTCTTTTGCGGCTGCGCCACCGGAAAATTTCATATCGGGCATATAAATGTCTATGTAGCCGTCGAGCAGCTTAAGCGCCTCGACTGAATCGTACCCGCCGCTGTTATAAACGGTGGGCAGGTTCAATCCTCTTTTTCGAGCCGTCTCAATACCAGCGACAATTGCAGCCGCTTGATGAGTCGGCGTGACAAAATTTATATTGCTGCACCCCCGGTCCTGCAAATCGAGCATAAAATCCGCAAGTTCGCTGATTGTTACCTTCCGACCCTGTCTGAAGTGACTTATGTCATAATTCTGGCAAAATACGCACCCCAAGTTACAGCCGGCGAAAAATATCGTGCCCGACCCGCCCTTGCCCTGAGCATAGTCGAAGGGCCGACCAACCAATACACTTTCCTCGCCAAAATGCGGCCCCACTGAGCTGACCACCGGCATATCCCCTATACCGCAAAAGCCTGTCCTGAGCGAAGTCGAAGGGCCAATCTCACCCGAACTGCGTTTTACCCTGCATTTTCGCGGGCAAAGCACGCAGGGATTCGTCATTGCCCATAATTTTCGCGCTGTGGGGCTAAAATCGCCTATATTTTTAAGTGGTTTCATTGTTTAACTTAACGGCCTGATACTCAAAATGTTCTTTTTTTAATGATTTTAGAGGTCTTTTTATGGTCTGCGAGGAGAAAACTGCCGAAATATTGTAAAACAAAGAAAACTTTTATGTTTGTGCGCCTCGCTGATAAAAGAGCTTGAAAACGGCGTGATTTTATGGTATTATCTATACGTCGGAATTTCGACATTCTACAAAATTTAGTTACGGGGATAATGTGGGACATTGTCCTATAAAAACCGGACTATCGCACCTGATAGCGGTGGTGGTAATATTGTTTATTTTATCAGGCCTTGCTTTTGCGGATTCGACAAGCTCGCCGCAGGCAGCGCAGCCGGACAATCAGTCGTTTCAGCCGCAAGGGCTTAACCACGCTGGAATTTACAAACTCAGGCAGACAGACCCTGATTTGACTGGCGCCGGCGTCAAAATTGCTATCGTCTCAAGGAGTATTACCTACATCGACGGCAAACCACAGAACGACTACCGGCCGGCAGTGGACCATAATTGTTTCAAAAGCGCCAGCTTCGTCTTTCACGACAGCCCCGACGCGCCTCAACCGGCGGGTATATCTTCACACTCGACCGCTGTATGCTCGATTCTGTTAGGACGAGACCCCAACGCCTATAACGAGCAGGTCGGCCGCTTTCTTTATGAAGGGGTGGCGCCAGATGCCGAAGCGGACGTTTACGAGTTCTGGAACTTCCTTATAGACAGCGTTTTCCCTTTCTCAGCCCCCGATGCGGACGTTATCACTGCCGACATCGGCTATCAATTCGAGGACTGGTGGACCCGCGGTATTGAAGCGATGGCCCGGCAGTATGGCCTGACGGTAGTCGTCGGGATAGGAAACGGCTACAACTCGTTTGACCCGGCCCTTTATCCAGGTGCAGGCAGTAACGTCATAGGCGTCGGCGTAATCCAGTCGGTTAACACCGGCGATGCCGCGGAAGGGCTTTCACGGTTTGCCCTGGTTTATCCTGAATATTCCAGCCAGGGGCCTACCGCCGACGGGCGTTCAAAACCGGATATTGTCGCTCCCGGCAATTGTCTCGCCGCCGCGACGGGCCAGGTCGATATTTACGAGCCCACGGGTGATTGGTCCAGCTTCGCAACGCCTATCGTAGCGGGAACCGCGGGGCTGTTGATTCAAAAGGCGAATTCGCAGTCAAACCTGCAGTCGGCCGTATCCGGCGACGGCGGCAACTGCGTCATAAAATCGATTCTTCTCAACTCGGCAACCAAGCTGCCTTATTGGCATAAAGGACGCCTGTCCAAAGACGACGACCACGATGCTCCCCTCGACTGGATCCAGGGGGCGGGAATGGTTAATGCGATTGAGGCATATAACCAGTTATTAGCCGGCCGGCAATCGCCCGGCAACTGCCAGCCCGGCGGCTGGGACATCAATAAGCTCAGCGCGGACGAAACACCCGCCAATGTCTATAAAATGACGATAGCCGAGCCGGCAGACACAGTTATTTCCGCAACGGTAAACTGGAACAGGCGTTTCGAGACGGTTTACCCCTTCGAACACCAAACAGAAAAAGATTGCGACATTCGGCTGGAGCTTTGGGCCATCGATAGCGGCGACGCCAATAACAGCTACCTGCTCGATTACAGCGACAGCCGAACCGACAACGTCGAGCATATTTACAGTCCAGCCGACGCCAATATCACTGAATACGAAATAGTCGTCGCATATAGCGAAGACCATGATGTGAATCAGCCGGCAGACAGCGGGCCTTACGGCCTGTGCTGGAGTATCTCACAGAAGCCCGAAAGGGATGAGACGTTGTGGCTGGACCTGAATGCCGACGGCTTCGTCAGTCATCTTGATGTTTCGGTATTGCTCGGAAACATCCTGACGAGCATCGAGACGCCCGGCCGCTACGTCCTGGGCGATATAAACTCCGACGGCCAATTAGACGCTGACGACCTCAATATTTTCCTCAAGCACATTAGCCCTTCACTGCCGCCCTTGGCAAACAGATAAAAGCTAAAAATATCTGAAAAGAGGAAACGATGGATTAAAACGGATTTTTATAAAAAACTCATTGCTTTTTGCCGAACAGAATCGTATAGTAGGTGTATAGACAATGTAATGACATTGGCGTAATGCCGGTTTTAATCATGCAGTAAGCGAGAGGTGAAAAGTGACAACGACAATACAAGCAAGAATCGACGTTGAAAGCAAAGAGCAGGCGAAGAAAATACTGGATTTTTTAGGACTTACGATGTCCGAGGCGATAACCCTGTATCTGAGGCAGATTATTCTTCGCCGAGGCATTCCTTTTGAAATAGAAATTCCCAACGAGCTTACGGCCAAAACGTTGTCCGATTCCAGAAAAGGTCGAGGACTGCATAAATCCGCGAACGTTGACGACCTTTTTAAGGAACTCAATCGTTGAGGCGCATCTTTTGGACGAACCAGTTTAAGAAGGACTATAAGCTGGCGCAATCGCAGGGGAAAGACATCAAAGCCCTTAGGAATATAGTTACAATGCTTGTTAATGGAGAGAAGCTGCCGCAACAATACAAAGACCATCCATTGCGCGGCGATTGGAATTCTTATCGGGACTGCCATATAAAAGCGGACTGGATTCTTATTTACCGGATTGAAGGTAACGCACTTTTTCTCGAACGGATGGGTCCGCACTCTGAACTATTCGGGTAGCGCCTTTCGTTCAATCTTTAAGCTTCCCGTTTGGCACATTACAGGATGGGAATCTTGCTACGGGGCGTGATTTGGTGTATGTTTTGCGCCTGTGGAAACCAAAATCATAAAACTCGACGCGGAAAATGTTGACATAGCCGCAATAAAAGAAGCGGCCGAGGTCTTAGACGCGGGCGGGCTGGTCGGTTTTCCCACTGAGACGGTTTACGGCATCGGCTGTCGCGCAAGAAATGATTCGCTTACCCGTCTCGACAGGGTCAAGGGCCGGTCAGCGAATAAATATTACACTCTTCATATTGCCGAACCGACTGATGCGTTGAAGTATGTTCCAACGATGGGGTTACGGGCAAAAAAACTGATTAAAAACGGCTGGCCCGGGCCGCTGACAATTGTCTTTGGACTTGACGGCAAGGACGTCGAAATTCAAAGAAACAAACTTCCGGGCGAAGTGTTTGCCATTCTTTACCGAGACAATTCAATCGGGATTCGCTGTCCGGATAACCGAATCGCCTCGATGCTGCTGGCTGAGGCAAAAAACGCCATTTTGGCGCCGAGCGCAAATATCGCCGGCCAGGCGCCTGCCGTCGAGGCCAAAGAGGTCATCGAGCGATTCTCGGGCCAAATCGAAATGGTACTCGACGGCGGCTTATGTTCGCACAAAATCAGCAGCACCGTTGTAAAACTTGATAATTCGGGGGCGTCGATTTTAAGGCAGGGCGTTTATTCTGAATCCGAGGTTCTTGAGAAGGCGACCGTAACGATACTTTTTGTATGCACGGGCAATTCCTGCAGAAGCCCGATGGCCGAGGGACTGTTCAAGAAGTATCTTGCGGAAAAGTTCGGCTGCACAGTTGACCGGCTTATCGAAAAGGGTTATAACATCCTATCGGCGGGAACGTTGGGCATCGTCGGGTTTCCCGCAACCAGCCAGGCCATAAGGGCTTGTGCCGACAGGGGCGTTGATATCGCCGGCCACAGGAGCCGGGGTTTGAGAAGGTATTTGATTGAACAAAGTGATATAATATACGTGCTGGCGGGTATGCACCGGGACAGTGTGCTTGAGATTAGCCCCGAAGCCGCGGATAAATGTTTGCTTCTTGCGGAAGATGCGGATATAACTGACCCGATAGGACAGCCGCAGGAAGTTTATGACGTTTGTGCCGGGCTGATAGACGATGCAGTGACGAAAAGGTTTGACGAACTGGTATTATGATGAAAGTAGCGCTCGGAAGCGACCATCGCGGTTACAAGGCAAAAGAGCTGATAAAGACAATCGTTATGCAGCTGGGCCATGAGTGCATCGATTTCGGGGCCGTTGACAATAACCCGGTCGATTATCCTGACACTGCATATCTGGCCGCCAGGGCCGTCGCAGAAAACAGGGCGGACAGGGCCATCCTCGCCTGCGGCACCGGAATAGGCATGTGCATTACCGCCAACAAGGTTCAGGGCGTTCGGGCGGCCCTTTGTTATGATGAGTTAAGCGCCCGCATTTCCCGCCATCACAACGACGCCAACGCGCTTTGCGTTTCCGGCGAGCTTTTAGGCGAGGTCCTGCTTCGTAAAATGGTCGAGGTCTGGCTCGGCACCGACTTTGCCGGCGGAAGACACCTCAGAAGGGTCCGCAAAATTCAGGCCATCGAGCATGGCAAAGACCCTTCGTCCGTAAAAAACAACGCCGATTAACGATAAATAACGCAAGACAGAGGGGGCTGACCCTCTGCCTTCTGTTTTCTGAACTCAATTCTGAGACCTCCGATTTGGTTTTCCCCCAGTCATTTCTTATATTTTAACTGGAAAACCAACGCCTTCTCTTCTCCTCTCTTCTTCGAAGGAGACGGGGTTGCTGACCGAATATCCTATGCAACGGGGGCGCCTCGTCTCCTGTTTTTTTTGCGCCTAAAGGGTCAATTACACGTTCTTTTGCTGACTCTCTAAAAAAACAACGGCGAATCAGAAAAAAATAGGCATTTGCCGTCAAAAGCCCGTATTGCTAATTTCAGGCGGATAAATTATTATTACGGCTGTGCGAGAAGTCAGTTTAAGAATGGTTTTCGTAACGGCTTTGCTGGCCTGGATGGTCCTGCCGGCAGGTAGGATTGGATTATGCGCCGACTTGCCTGCTCCTGCAGGCAGTAAACAAGGATCCGGAGCGAAGACGGAAACCTGGCGGCTTGATGAGCAGGGGCAGTGGAAGGCGACGGCCGGGAATAAAGAGGAGGAGTTTTTACTTCGGCTGTCCGAGGTAAAAAAGCTTGTAGATGAAGGCAAGCCCGACAAGGTTAAAAAGGCCGCTAAAAAACTGAAAACCGATTTTCCTGAGATTGCCGGGGAGGATTTCAACGCCTTTATAGCGGCCGAGGTGTTTTTGGCAAAAGGCAAGCTCGACAGGGCCGTGAAGGGATACGAGAAGCTGCTTGATGATTATCCCAAGAGCGGTTTGCGCGAGGCGACGCTCGAAAGAGAGTTTGCGATAGCCAGTGACTTCCTGGCCGGTCGAAAGAAGATGATTTTACCCCTGCTGTCCGTAAGATGTTACGACGAGGGCATAAAAATAATGGAAAAAATCAGCGACCGGACAGGCGGCGCCGAGATAGCAAAAAGGGCGTTATACGCGGCGGTAAAAAGTTACGAAAGCCGGAAAAAATTTAATGAGGCGTACCTGACATGGTCGCAGATTTCGATCCGGTGGCCCGCGGGCCAGGCGGCCAAAGACACGCTTCTCGGGATGGCCAGGAACAAATACGCCACGTATCGCGGGCCGCAGTTCGACGCTTCCGGTTTGATTAGCGCCAAGTCATATTATGAGAATTTTCGGCTGCGCTACCCGCAGGAGGCGCAAATCCAGAAGGTCGATGAGATTTTAGAGCGGATAGACGAGCAGTTAGCTGAAAAAATCCTGCATATAGCGCATTATTACAGCCGGACAGGAAGCGAGCTTCCGGCGAATATGTATAACCAGATGGTTGTTGATAACTGGCCTGAAACAAAGGCGGCGGAGTCGGCACGGCAGTCGATGATTCAAAAATAGAGAGCAGAGGACAGATGACAGAGAATAGAAGACGGATGACGGATGACAGAGGACGGAGGAAGAGTTCCGTCTTCTGTCTTCTGCCTTCTGTCTTCTGTCTTCTGCTTTTGTCCGGCTGCGACGGCGGTTACTGCAATACCTCGCTTTACCCGCAGGGCATAGGAACCGTTTACGTGGAGATGTTCGACAACCAGAGTTTCAGGCGCGGGGTGGAATACGAGCTGACCGACGCCCTTGCAAAACGAATCGAAGCGCAGACGCCTTACAAAATAGTTACAAACAGACACAGGGCCGATACCGTAATAAACGGGCAGATTATGCAGGCAGGCGAGTCGATTTTGACCGGCGAGCGGCAAATCGGCAGGCCGCTGGAAAAAGACGTCGAGCTGCGCGCGGTTGTAACCTGGAAAAACCTGCGGACGGGCGAGCTGTTAATTGATAATCAGAATGTATCCGCCCGGGCGAGCTTCTCCGAATGGCAAAGCCAGAGCTACGCCTACGGCTCAACACTGGCGGCCAACTCGCTGGCCGAGCGAATCGTAGAAATGATGGAAACGGAGTGGTAAAGGGGACATAGAGCCGTAAAAGTGAAAATGAAAGAGAATAAAAACAAAAAACGCGGAACAAAGGGTCGGTTTGAAGGAACCCGGCTTGGCGGCGGAGCTAAAGGACCAATATCATATCGACGCGGGCCGTTCAACCTGCTTTTGATGGGAATATTATTATTGGTCACTCTGGTCGTTTTTCAGCAATGGAACCAGCCCGAGGCCATCAGATACGACGAATTCCTGACACATCTTAAAAACGGGGACATAGAAGAGGTCGTGGTAAGCGATACGGAAATCAGGGGCAGGTTCAAGGAAACAGAGGACCAGAAAGACAAGGGCGGCAGGCCCTTCGTGGTTGATTATAAGCCGGAGATTGTCCGCGACCAGCTTGAAAAACAGCTAAACGAAAGCGGCGTAAAATGGCGGTTTTCGAAAGAGCATATATTTCTGTGGAATCTTGCGAGCATGCTGCTTCCGCTTCTTGTCCTGGGCTTATTTTTATACTTAATGTTCGCGAGGAACCTTCGCAGCGGGGCCGGCGGAATGCTGATGTCGTTCGGCAGAAGCAAGCACCGGCTTCACGACAAAGACCGGGTTAAAATCACGTTTGAGGACGTCGCGGGTATAGAGGAGGCCAAGGAAGAGGTAGCCGAAATAATCGAGTTTTTGAAAAATCCCAAGAAATTCCAGCGTTTAGGCGGGCGTATTCCGCGGGGCGTCCTGCTCGTGGGGCCGCCGGGCTGCGGCAAGACGCTATTGGCAAAGGCGATAGCGGGCGAGGCCGACGTGCCGTTTTTCAGCATATCGGGCAGCGACTTCGTTGAAATGTTCGTCGGCGTAGGCGCGTCGCGGGTCAGGGATTTGTTCAAGCAGGCCAAGGACAATTCCCCCTGCATAATCTTTTTGGATGAAATCGACGCCGTTGGACGCAGGCGAAGCGCCAGTTTCGCCGGCGGAGGCCACGACGAGAGGGAGCAGACGCTAAACGCAATCCTCGTCGAAATGGACGGATTCGATACCGACGACCAGGTGATAGTTATGGCGGCCACCAACCGCTCTGACATACTGGACAGCGCCCTGACAAGACCCGGCCGGTTCGACAGACAGGTGGTCGTTCCGTTGCCCGACCTCAAAGGCCGGCTTGAAATCCTGCAGGTCCACGCAAGAAAAGTCAAGCTCGGCCCCGGCGCCAACCTCGAACGACTGGCCCGCGGAACGCCTATGTTCAGCGGGGCGGACTTGGCGGCGATTATAAATGAGGCGGCGCTTGCCGCGACTATGGCAAACAAGGACTTCATCGAGATGGCCGACCTCGAAGAGGCAAGGGACAAGGTTCGATGGGGCCGGGCCAAGAAAAGCAGGTTTATCGACCAGCGGGAAAGAGAAATAACCGCATTCCATGAGGCGGGCCATACCCTCGTGCAGTCGCTTTTGAAAGACGCCGACCCGCTGCACAAGGTCAGCATTATCCCGCGAGGGCCGATGGGCGGGGCGACTTTTGCGCTGCCTGAAAAGGACCGCACGCTGTTTACAAAGAAGTATTGTATGGCGTTATTGCAGGTGTGCTTCGGAGGCAGAATCGCCGAAGAACTGTTCTGCGATGATATATCGAGCGGGGCGCAATCCGACATACAGCAGGCGACGCGGATAGCGAGGCAAATGATATTGACCTGGGGGATGAGTGAACGGCTGGGAGCAATCAGCTATGAGTCGGACTACGGCTCAAAGGACCTGTTTTATATGCTGCCCGGTGAAAAGGAGTACTCCGAGAAGACCGCAGAGGCCATAGACGCCGAGGTCAAGCGGATAAACGACGAGGCGTATCACAAGGCAAAAGAGCTTATCGAGCAAAACAAGGACAAGGCCGAAAGTATCGCCAGGGCGCTTCTCAAGTATGAAACATTAGACGCCGAAGAAGTGAAAGTTATTCTGGCGGGAGGGTCTCTCGATAAGCCGACGGTCTCAGACCTGCTTGCAGCCGAGCAGGCCAAAAGCAAAAAATCAGAAGAAAAGCCGGAAAAAGACAAGCAGTAATAATTTTCAATTTTCTATTTTCAATTTTCTATTTATGCGCTGCAAGGCACTTTTAGTTCTGTTGATTTTAACGGCGGCAGGTGCGTCTTTCGGCCAGACCGCACAACGGCGGAAAGTTGACGTTGTTGCCTTCTGGGCCGAGCAGCAGTTCGATGAGGTTTCGCCGGGGGGCAAAAACGCGCTCGCAGTTCATTTTGAGCTTGAAAAGGGCTGGCATTTTTACGCGTACCCTGACACGGCGCCGGGCGGTATGAACATAAAATTAGAGCCGAACGAGCAGGGAACGCGTTTCCTGAAATTTTCCGAGCCGATATTACCCAAATCGGAGTTTTTTTACGATGCCTCGCTGGAAAAGAAGGTTGACGTGTTCGGCGAAAAGTTCGTTATTTACCTGCCGTTTGAAGTTGCCGCCGATGCGCCGCAACTGAAAACAATTATTCTCGCCATCGGTATCGACGGTGCGGTTTGTTCCGATGTGCAGTGCCGTGTGCCGGATTTCGGCAGTATAACAGTCGAGATAAGGACAGCCAAAGACGCCAATGACAGCCAGCCGAGGTTTGTCCTGCCGCAAGCACAGGCCCGACCAAAACCGATAACCGGTTCTTCCGGCCAGTGGACTAACTACTCGGTCTGGGCGGCGTTGGCGCTGGCGTTAGCGGCGGGATTGTCGCTGAATATTATGCCCTGTGTATGGCCGGTTCTTCCCATAATCGTGATGCGGCTGGTCGAGCAGGCCGAGCTAAACAAGAAAAAATCTATTGTTATGGGCATTGCGTTTTGTCTGGGGATATTGCTTTTCTTTACCTGCCTGGCCGGCGCGAATATCGTTTTGCAGGTCTTTTATGGACAGGTTTTGCAGTGGGGCGACCAGCTTCGTAATCCCGCGTTTGTAACCGCGATGGCGACGCTCCTGGTCGTGCTTGCTCTGTTTATGTTTGGCTTATTCACAATCAATGTCCCGTCATCGCTCGGCGGCAAAAGCGGCCCCGGCAAGGGTTTAGGCGGGGCCATCGGGATGGGCTTTTTAGCGGCCGTTTTGAGCACGCCCTGCAGTTTCGGGATTTTGGCGGCTGCGTTCGCCTGGGCGCAGGCACAGCCGCTCGGATTGGCAACGCTGGCCATGATGACAATCGGAATCGGTATGGCCGCGCCTTACGCAATTTTAACCGCTGTCCCGGCGCTATTGAAAAAGACGCCCAAACCGGGGCGATGGATGGAATTATTCAAACAGACCATCGGCTTTGTGCTTCTTGTAATCGCGGTAAAGCTCATAGCCGCTTTGCCGGGCGAGCGAAGAATGGGAGTTTTATATTTTTCGGTAGCTTTGAGCTTTTGCGTATGGATGTGGGGAGGCTGGGTCGGCTTCGGGACGCCTGCGGTGCGGCGGTGGGTTGTCAGAATTATAGCGGTTGCTTTAGCGGTCGCGGCCGGCTTTGCGTTTTTACCTGCGCCGAAGCCGTCGCTGGTCGACTGGAAACCGTATGATGCGCCTTTGATAAAGCAGGCACAGGAAGCGGGCAAACCCGTGCTTATGGACTTTACCGCCGGGTGGTGTTTAAGCTGTCAAGTCGTCGATAGGACCGTGTATTCCAGAAAAGACATCGCTGATTTAATAAAGCAAAAAGCCGTTTACGCGATAAAGGCCGATACGACTTTGAAGGATGAGCCCGCCACGATTGCCCTCAAGGAAATTTACAACGAGCCGGGCGTGCCGGTCAGCATATTGCTTCTTTCGGGAGAGGACCCGCTGCGCTGGCGGGGACTGGCATTCGGCGACGAATTGAAATCGGCCCTCGAAAAATTGCCGCCCAATCCGATGAAATAACCAATGGCAAAAAAGGCGATTAAAAAATTCAAGGTCGTCAGGGAAGAGGCGGCAAAACGCGTCGAGAAAATACTGCCGATTCTAAAAAAACTCTATCCCGGCGCGACGGTGGCGCTGAAATTCGGCAATCCCCTCGAATTGCTCATTGCCACGATACTGTCGGCACAGTGCACCGACAAACGCGTAAATATGATAACGCCCGCTTTGTTCGCGAAATACAAATCCGCTCAGGACTGGGCTAAAGCAAAACTGGAAATAATCGAAAATGACATACGCAGCACCGGCTTTTATCATAACAAAGCGGTCAGTATCAAGGGCGCCAGCCAGACGATAATCGAAAAATTCAAAGGCCGTGTGCCTGAAACGATGGATGAGCTTGTAACGCTGCCGGGCGTGGGCAGAAAGACGGCCAACTGCGTCCTGGGCAACGCCTTTGGTCAGCCGGCGATAATGTGCGATACGCACGTGATTCGGCTGAGCCGCCGGCTGCAACTGTCGGAAAATCCGGACCCTGTAAAGCTGGAGTTCGATTTGGCCGAAATAATCCCTAAGAAGGACTGGACCGTTTTTTGTCATTTGCTGATTCTGCACGGCCGAAACGTTTGCGCGGCGCGTAAGCCGGATTGCGGGCGCTGCGCAATATCGAAACACTGTCCTTCGGCGTTCAAGCCCGAACTCTGGTAAACAGACGGGCGCACATCAAAAATAAATTGAATTAAAGGAGACGTTCGAGTGTTGCCAACTGTAACAAGTCAGCCGGTTGAGGACCTGTGGCGGATATTCAGAATAATGTCGGAATTTGTCGAGGGCTTCCAGGAGCTTTCGACAGTGGGGCCGGCCGTTTCGATTTTCGGCTCGGCCAGGACCAACAGGGAGCATCGTCATTATAAACTCGCTCAAAAGACCGCTTATGAGGTGACTAAAGCGGGCTTTGCGGTAATAACCGGCGGCGGCGGCGGGATAATGGAGGCCGCCAACAAGGGGGCTGTGGCCGCGGGAGGCAAAAGCGTCGGCCTCAATATCGAGCTTCCAAAGGAGCAGGTTCCAAACGAATACCAGAATATATCACTGGACTTTCGATACTTTTTCTGCCGAAAGGTGATGTTCCTCAAGTATGCTCACGGCTTTATCGTCTTCCCCGGCGGCTACGGCACGATGGACGAATTTTTCGAGTCATCGGTGCTGATTCAGACCCTCCGACAGGCGTCTTTTCCCATAATACTTATGTGCAGCGAATACTGGCAGGGACTGATTGACTGGATGAGAGAGAAGATGCTTAAAGAATACGACTACATACTCGAAAAAGACCTGCACGTTTTCTCGCTGGTCGATGAGCCGGAGGCGGCCGTTAAAATCATAACCGACTTCAGGGACGCCCAGGGCCAGGCCGGCCTGCAATTGCCCGGCGGTATGAGAACGGCGTAAATATACGGTCCACGGAGAGCACAGATATAACAGAGAGTTTTTATATTTAGCCCGGCGTTTCATGGCGGGCCGGCTGTTTTTTTCATCACGGGATTAACACTGTTTTTGAGCAGATTGCGCTGATTTTGGCGGAATTTTTCGGATTTTTGCGGATTTTTTCCTTTTTTTCGAAAAATCGCTCGTATTCAGCAACAAAGCCATGTGAGAACCTCATTTTTAAGCTGAAAACGCAAGATGGTCAAAGACGGTCAAGGTTTTATAGATGAGCAAGTTGCGTTTTTAAG